>JAUWUU010000072.1 GCA_030617765.1 Flavobacteriia bacterium
ATTCATGGTGATAAAACACAAATTGCCAGAGAAGATGCTTTACGGAAATTCAAAGAAAAAGAGGTGAATATTTTAATTGCTACTGATGTTGCTTCACGAGGAATTGATATCAGTAATCTGGATGCTGTGATCAATTTTGATATACCTAATGTACCCGAAACTTATGTGCATAGAATTGGAAGAACGGGTAGAGCAGGAGAAGTTGGCAAAGCGTATTCATTTTGTTCAGCAGATGAAAAAAGTTATATTGCAACTATTCAAAAATTGATCAATTCAGAAATTTTTGTCGTAGAAGATCATCCTTATCCTTTAGAACCAAAAGCAAAGCCCGAAGTTCATAAAAAACAAGGGAGTAAATATAAAAAAGGAAGAAAATCTGTAGCATCAAAAAAGAATAAAAAGCGCTGGTACTAATAAACTTTTCTACTATTTTAAGATCAATTATTAAAAATTTAATTTTTTTAAATCTGCATTGAATTATAAATTATATTTTTGCTCATGCAACACAAAGTACTTATTTTAGATTTTGGTTCTCAATACACACAACTGATCGCTCGTAGAGTTAGAGAGCTCAATATTTTTTGCGAGATCTTTCCTTATAACCATCAACCAGAGGATATAGAAGAATTTAATGCTGTGATCTTATCCGGCAGTCCTTTTTCTGTGCATCAATCCGATGCTCCACATCCTGATCTGTCAAAAATAAAAGGGTTAATTCCTTTACTCGGCGTTTGTTATGGCGCACAGTATTTAGTTCAGAATTATGGTGGTAATGTAGAGCGATCTAAAGTTAGGGAGTACGGTAGGGCAAATTTATCTTTTATTAGCGAAAATGAATTACTTTTTGATAAGATAGATATTGGTTCACAGGTTTGGATGAGCCATGGTGATACGATCACAAATTTACCTTTAAATTTTATAAAAATTGCAAGCACACATGATGTAGAAAATGCTGCATATAAAATTGAGGGAGAAAAAACCTATGCCATACAATTTCATCCGGAAGTTTACCATACTACGGATGGCTTAAACTTGCTAGAGAACTTTTTGGTTAAAATTGCAAAGATTGATCAAGATTGGACTCCGGATTCTTTTGTAGAAACAACAGTTGCTGAGTTAAAAGAAAAGTTAAAAAATGATAAAGTTGTTTTAGGCTTATCAGGTGGTGTGGATTCTACTGTAGCAGCAGTTTTACTAGATAAAGCTATTGGAAAAAATCTGTATTGTATTTTTGTAAATAATGGCTTGCTTCGCAAGAATGAATTTCAAAATGTGTTAGAACAATACAAACACATGGGTTTAAATGTTAAAGGTGTAGATTCAACCAACAGGTTTCTGGATAAATTAAAAGGCATTTCAGAGCCAGAAAAAAAGCGCAAAGCTATTGGTAATGAATTTATAAGTGTTTTTGATGATGAAGCACATTTAATTGAAGATGTTATATGGCTGGCACAAGGCACTATTTACCCTGATGTTATCGAATCAGTTTCCGTAAAAGGTCCTTCGGCTACCATAAAATCTCACCACAATGTTGGCGGTTTACCCGATTTTATGAAATTAAAAATAGTAGAACCCTTGCGAATGTTGTTTAAAGATGAGGTTAGGCGAGTGGGCAGGAGCATGGGAATTGATGATGAACTTTTGGGCAGGCATCCATTTCCGGGTCCGGGATTGGCAATCAGAATTTTAGGAGATATCACAGCTGAAAAAATCAGAATTTTACAAGAAGTTGATCATATATTTATTGATGGCTTAAAAAAATGGAATCTGTATGATGATGTTTGGCAAGCGCTGGCAATTTTATTACCGGTAAATTCGGTAGGTGTTATGGGAGATGAGCGTACGTATGAAAAAGTTATTGTGTTACGAGCAGTTTCTTCCACCGATGGTATGACAGCAGATTGGGTGGATCTACCTTATAAATTTTTACAGGAAACCTCTAATAAAATTATCAATGGAGTTAAAGGTGTCAACAGAGTAGTATATGATATTAGTTCAAAACCACCTGCTACAATTGAGTGGGAGTAGGTTGGTGTAAAGTTTAAAGTGTAAAGGGAAAAGTTTAAAGTTAAAAGGGAAAAGTTTAATTAAAAAGTCTAAACTAAGTACTTTTTTGTAGTTTTGAGTTTTCAATAGTTTTAAAAGAATTGTAATGAATAAATATTTTTTCTTTTTTTTAATATTTTTTATGGGTATTTTTTATACAAATGCCCAAGGAAAAAAATATGCCACGTATCAAGTTCAATCGGGAGAGACTTTACAGAGTATTTCTAAGGATCTAAAAATTTCAACTGATCTCTTACTGCGATTGAACCCTGATATTAAGGATGAAATAATAGCAAATAAAATTATTGTTATACCAAATAGTAATTATAATAAAAGTCAGGATATAAACAATTTTGAAATTGGTGTAGTAAGTGGTAAAGATATCATTGTTGATGGTTATGTTTATCATGAAGTTCTACCTAAAGAAACACTTTACAATATCACTTCAGTATATAAAGTTTCTAGTAGTGATCTAAAAAATCACAACCCTTTTTTATTGTCATACGGTTTGCAGATAGGTCAAACACTTAAAATTCCATTATCCAAAGTTGAAAATAAGTTTAATGATCAAAGATTTAAACCATACCCTGTTCAACCAAAAGAAACCAAATATAGTATAGCCAAACAATACGGAATTTCGATAGATTCATTAGAGCAATTGAATCCTGATATTAAAAATGGATTGAAAATTAATGATGTAATACTGGTTCCTGATGAAAAATTAGTTGTTAATCATGATGCTGCTTTTGAAGTTCATGAGGTACAAAAAGGAGAAACCCTCTATAGTTTGAGCAAACAATTTGATTTGACTCAAAAAGAATTAATAGCAAACAATCTGGAATTATCTTTAGGTGTTAAAGAAGGAATGCTTATAAAAATACCCAATAAAATTATTAGAAATGAATCATTATTTGCTGATGAAATGGGTGAAAACAGGCATTTGAATATTGCGATGATGTTGCCTTTTCAATCTAATTTAGATACATTAAACTTTAAGAATAATACATTAGTCAATATATCTACTGATTTTTATTTTGGAGCATTGGTCGCCATTGATTCATTGAAAAAGCAAGGTTTATCGATAGATATGAAAGTGTTTGATACACAAAAAAGTAAAGCGGTTACTAAAAAAATTGCTAATGAAAGTGGTTTAAGTGATACTGATGTTATTATAGGACCTATGTTTTTAAGTAATTTACATGAAATTGCAAAGAATACAGCATTAAATGATGTTTTACTTGTTTCGCCAATTTCAGAAAAAGATCATTCATTTATCAAAAGAAGAAAATTAGTTCAAGAATCACCCACAGATGAACAACTAACCTTTGAGATGTTGCATTATATAAAAAATAATCACAGCAATCAAAAAGTAACCATTATAACTGATAATAAATCAGAAAAGAAGTTAAAATCAATTACAAATAAATTAAAACTGAATGATTCTTTAAAAGATATCACTATTTTAAAACCAAAAAAGGGATATATTAATCCCGATAAATTTAAAACTTCACTTGACAGTATTCATAATAATTGGGTTTTATTAATTGGGTCAGATAAGGTTTTTATAGCAGATGCTGTTCACAACCTTGGTGTATTACCGGAAAAATTCAGAATTTCTTTGTTTGCTTTTGACAAAAGTAAAAATTTCGATAAAATTGATAATAATTACTTAGCAAGAGTTAATTTTCATTTTCCTTCGCATTCTTATATTGATTATAATGCTGATCATACAAAGGATTTTATTTCAGCATATAAAAATCGTTTTTTTGGTATGCCTTCAAAATATGCCATGAAAGGATTTGATGAGACCTATGATATTTTAATGAGATTGTCAAATAGTGTTGATCTAACAGGTCAGGGTATTTCAGAAAGAATTTCATCTAAATTTAATTATATTGAAAACACCTCCGGAAGTATTATGAATCAAGGGGTATTTATAGTTGCATATGATGGATTAGCGCTAAAAAAAGTTGAATAACTTAAATAATTAGCAGATTATAATTAATTGATAAAATGAATACAATTAACAATACAGATTTCCATTTTCCCAGGCAAAAAGATGTTTATAAAGGTAAAGTAAGGGAGGCTTATAATATCGATGATAAATTGATGGTTATGGTTGCTTCTGACAGACTTTCGGCATTCGATGTAATTATGCCAAAGCAAATTCCTTATAAAGGTCAGATGTTAAATCAGATTGCTTTTATGATGATGAAGGAAACAGAAGACATTGTACCAAACTGGTTACTTGCATCACCTGATCCTAATGTTTCTATAGGTAAATTATGCGCTCCTTTTAAAGTTGAAATGGTGATCAGGGGTTATTTATCAGGCCATGCCTGGAGAGAATATCACTATGGAAAAAGATTAATTTGTGGTGTTGCTATGCCGGAAGGAATGAAGGAAAATGATAAATTTCCCAAACCAATAATAACACCTTCAACCAAAGCAGATGATGGAATGCATGATATGGATATTTCGAGAGAAGATATTATTGCTCAGGGTATTGTAAGCGAAGAGGATTATATAGTACTGGAGGATTATACAAGTAAATTGTTTGAACGCGGTACAGAAATTGCTAAAAAAAGAGACCTGATATTGGTTGATACAAAATATGAATTTGGCAAAACAAAAAATGGCAAAATTGTATTGATTGATGAGATTCATACGCCGGATTCTTCACGATATTTTTATGCTGAGGGTTATCAAAACAGACAAGATAAAGGAGAAAACCAAAAACAATTGTCTAAAGAGTTTGTTCGTCAATGGTTGATAGAGAAAAACTTTCAAGGTATAGAAGGGCAAAAGATTCCTGAAATGACGGATGAAAAAATTTTAGAAATATCAGATCGATATATTGAACTCTACGAGAATATTACCGGCAAAAAATTTATAAAAGCAGATGCTTCAAATATTTTAGATAGAATTGAAAAGAATGTTGTGGCGTATTTGGAAAGTTTAAAGTAAAAAGCCGAAATTAAAAAGTTTTTACAACTTCTTAATTCGACTTCAATCTTTTATTTATAAAACCCCCATTTCAATCATACATTTTTTCATTTCTTGGTAGGTGCGTTCAATATTGTTATCCAACCCAATTGACATTCTGATTAATCCATCAGATAGACCCATTTTTTCTTGTTCATCTAAAGGGATTTCAGAAGATGTTCCTGTTCCAGGTGCATTAAATAAAGTTTTATAAAAACCTAAACTAACGGCTAAATAGCCTAAGTTTCTATTTTGCATTAATTCCATAAGATCATCAGCTTTTTTTAATGAACCAACATCAAAAGCCAGCATGCCACCAAAACCATATTCTTCATTGTACATGGTTTTGTACAATTCATGTTGTGGGTGACTTTTAAGTCCGGGATAAATAATTTTCAATCCGTCTTTTTCAAACTTTTCTGCTAAATATAAAGCATTTTCGCTATGTTTTTTCATTCTTAAATGTAGTGTGCGCATATTTTTCAACACACTTGCTGATCTTAAGCTATCCATCACAGGCCCTAATAACATACTGGCACCATCATTAACACTTCGCAAACTATTGATAAAATCTTGTGTACCACAAATTACCCCACCAACGGTATCGCTTGAACCATTGATAAATTTTGTTAAACTGTGAATCACAACATCAGCCCCTAAAATTGTAGGTGACAGGCTCAAAGGAGAAAAAGTATTGTCAACAACCAAAGTTAGATTGTGTCTTTTAGCCATTTTAGAAAGTTCTTTGATATCAGCAACTTCTAAAAGTGGATTACTGACAGTTTCGCAATAAATAACCTTAGTATTTTTAGTAATAGCGGCTTCAATTTTTTCAAGAGAAGTAATATTAACAAAGGTTGTTGTTATACCAAATTTTGGGGCAAAGTTCTTTAAAAAAGCATAAGAACCACCGTATATGGTTCTTGAAGAAACTATATGATCACCATTGTTACAAAGTTGCATGAGGGCAGGTGTGATAGCACCCATACCAGAGGCAGCAACATTGGCAGTCTCAGTACCTTCCATTGCTGCTAAGGCTTCTCCTAGATTTAAGTTACTAGGACTTGAATGGCGAGAATATAAATAGCAGCCTTCGGCGTTTCCTTCAAAGGTGTCCATCATGGTTTTTGCGTGTAAAAAAGTATAGGTTGATGAATCGGAAATTGAGGGATTTACACCACCAAATTCTCCAAAGTATTGTAGATCTTGTATCTTATCAGCAGGATGAAAACTCATAATTTTGAAATTATATTAATAATAAGGTTAAATAATTAATACAAATTTAAAGAAAAATAGAGTATAAAACAGTTAAAAGAGATAATTGACGAAAATATATCTATAGATATTTAAAAAAATAGTTAAATTTACAATAATATAAACTTTAGATTAATCTTTATAGAAAATTTTACAGATGGACTTAGATAAGACGGATAAAAAAATACTATCTTTTTTACAAAAAGATAGTAAAATGACAACCAAAGAGCTTTCAATTTACCTGGATCTTTCAAATACTGCTATTTATGAGCGTGTTAAAAAATTAGAGAAAACAGGTGTGATAGAAAAATATGTTGCCATTGTAAATAAAGAAAAAGTTGCCAAAGGCTTTATGGTTTATTGTCAGATAAAATTAGTGCAGCACAAGCATGAATTTGTAAGTAAGTTTGAAAAAGAAGTGATTAAATTTGATGAAGTTTTAGAATGTTATAATATTAGTGGTGATTACGATTATATTTTAAAGATTGTTGTAAAAAATATGAAAGCTTATCGTGATTTTTTAAATAATAAATTAACCTCCCTAGATCATATCAGTAGTGCTCATAGCAATTTTATTATTAATGAAGTGAAAAATACTTTGGAGATTGTTATTTGAATATATTACTTTATAAAGAAATTTATCTATTGGCCTTAATTTCAACAGATATTTCCATATCATTTTCAATAAATTTATCTTTTAGATTGTTGAAAAATGATTTTGATTTATAAGAAATATTCCATTTAGAACGGTCAATTTTAAAAGTTTCACTTTTAAAATTCAGGTTATTTTCTTCAATAGTAACCTTAGCTAAAAATTCAACAGGATTGGTTTTGTCTTTTATAATTAGCTTACCTTTTACTAGGGTTTTATCTCCTTTATTTTCGCTGCTGGAAATAATAAATTTAGCAATAGGGTAAGTTGAAACATCAAAAAAATCTTCGCTTTTTAAATGATCTACAAGTTTTTTATTATAAGCATCATCAGCAGGTAGATCTAAATTGATAATACTATTCATGTCAATCGTAAATTCACCACCCACAATTTGATTGTTCTTAATAGTAAAATAGCCATCTTTTAAGTTGATTGTACCGTGATGAGAGCCTGTTGGCTTGAAACCTATCCATTTAAGGGTAGCATTTTTGGTATCAGTTTTATAATTGATTTGTGAAAATCCAATAAAACCAGCAAATAAAAATATAGTTAAAATTAATTTTTTCATGATTTTTAGTTTTTAATAAATAATTAATTATAAGTCTAAGATTCAGCTAGATACTGGAACAAATTCAGTACAGGTATTGGAATTGACCCGCCTACCGGCGTGGCAGGTTCGAACTAACAATATACCAGAGTCAACTTGTATGGCTTTGGTATATTGTTAAAGCTAATATTTAATGATCTACATTTTTCTTTTTAAATTGATCAAACTGAGTATCTTCTTTTTTCTTTGGCCAACTGTTATTGCTTTGATTAACATCAGCAGTAATTTTATTTGGATCAATATTTATTTCTTTGATCTCTTTATCTGTAGCGAATAATTTTTTGATCTCTTTATCATTGAATCTCCAAATCTCAGCAGGAAAATATTTTTCTTCTTTAGAGCCGTCTTTATAGATAATCTCGGCAATAATTGGCATTACCAATCCTCCGGGTTTTTCAAAGACAATTTCATAGAAATATTTTGTATCCTTTAATTCTTTGATCTCTTCACTACTATAATTTTCATTTAAATAATCTTTCATAAACTTAAAATCGTTCATCGGATCACTATTATTTGCCATTTCAGGAGTGTATTCATCACTGTCAGGATTGACTAAAAACAGTGCTGGTAAATAATCATTTATATCCGCACCAAACCCCTTAAACATTCCTATGGCTCTTTTTGTTGGTTTGTCAGTTACTACATATTTTCTTATATCTTTAATACCGATATCATTATAATCAGTAGTATAGAACCATCCTCTCCAAAACCAATCAAGATCAGTGCCTGAGGCATCTTCCATCGTTCTAAAGAAGTCAGCAGGAGTAGGGTGTTTAAATTTCCATCTATTGGCATAAGTTTTAAAAGCCTTGTCAAATAATTCATGACCTAGAATTATTTCACGTAACATATACAAGCCAGCAGCAGGTTTGGCATAAGCATTTTGTCCACTATTATAAACATAGTCATGACCTGTCATTATCGGACTTATTTTGCTTTGATCACCATCCATATATTTTACCACATTGCTAGGAAATGCTCTTGAAGGAAAACCAGATTCAAAACTTTGTTCGGTCAATAATTGTGCAAAGGTATTTAAGCCTTCATCCATCCATCCCCATTGACGTTCATCAGAGTTTACGATCATTGGAAACCAGTTATGGCCTACTTCATGAATGATAACACCAATCACCCCATTACGAGTTCTTTGGCTGTATGTACCATCTTCTTTAGGACGACCAAAATTAAAGCAGATCATGGGATATTCCATTCCTTGTTGTTTTGCATTTACCGAAATAGCTTTATGGTATGGGTAATCAAACATATGTTCAGAATAGTTTTTTATAGTATGTGCAACAACTTTGGTAGAGTATTCTTCCCAAAGCGGATTACCTTCTTTTGGATATACAGAAACAGCCATAACTGTTTTAGCACCTAATTTTACTGCTTGCATATCTAAAATATATTTTCTTGAAGTAGCAAAAGCAAAATCACGAACATTTTCGGCTTTCATTTTCCAGGTTTTGGGTTTTTTAGAGACTTTTTTCTCTCTTTCAATCGCTTCTTCCTGAGTTGCGATAATCACTGGTTTGTCAAATGATTTCTGAGCTTCTTCATATCTTTTCCATTGCTTTTTGGTAAGCATTTCTTTTCTGTTCAAAATATGGCCGGTAGCTTCTAAAATGTGATCATCTGGTGTAGTAATGTTCACATCAAAATTTCCGAAAGGTAAAGAAAATTCACCACGACCATAAAATTGCATGGTTTGCCATCCTTCAACATCATTGTAAACTGCCATTCGAGGGTAGAATTGAGCAATGATATATCCATTATTACCATCTTTAAAAGGCTCATAACCAGATCTACCTCTTTCTACTGTGTAGTTTGGTATATTGTACCACCATTTGATCTTAAAGTTTATTTTTTCTCCTGATCTTAATGAGTTAGGAATGTCAATACGCATCATAGTTCCATTAATAGTATAGGATATGTCGCTTCCATCTATGTTTTTAACAAAATCAATTTTAAAACCACCATCAAAAGGCTTTCCTAAAAATGATTGGGTAAATTTTGTAGGATTATAGATTACACCGGGTTTACCTTCTTTTATATCATTTGTTCTGGCATTAATAGCCCTGATATTTTGATCTAATTGTACCCATAGATATTCTAATTCATCAGGCGAATTATTGTGATAAGTGATCGTTTCTTCGCCATAGATTTTTTGATTTTCATCATCTAAAATGATATTCATTTTATAATCAGCTTGTTGCTGATAATATTCAGGTCCGGGAGCACCAGATGCTGTTCGATAAACATTAGGTGTAGGCAATTCTTCTTTTAGTTGTTTAAATTTACTAATGTTGTAATGGCCGGGTAGTTTTTCTTTAGTTGTTTCTATCTGCTGTGCAATTCCTGTAAAGAATATTAGGATAAAACTAAGCGTTAATAAAGCTGATTTTTTCATTTGTTTATAAATATAATTATTATAAGTTTTCGAAGATAATCTATTTGAATAAGAAGAAAATAAAATGTTAAAAATTTAACAAATCTTTATCATTGTCCCTAATTAATATAAAAGTTTTATGTTGATTGTTGATATTGAGTTTGATAAAATTTTGTTGCTCTTCAAATTCTTCAAAAAGCATTCTGTTTTGTACTTCAATAGATTTTATTTTTTCAACATCATTAATTTCTAAATAAAAATAAACTACATCATTATCGTATTCCTTACCTAGATATTCATAGGTTTTAACTTGGTCATTGATTGTTACTTTAAATTTTTGATTGATATAGAGGGCAATATAATTATCAGTTTTTTTAAGCTCATTTTTTGTAGTGAGTTCAAATGATTTTTGGAAACGATCATTTAGTGTTTTTTCAATATCATCAATAAAAAAACGCATGGTAATTTGTACAGATTTCTTCTCTTTAACATAATCAATTTTAGTTAAACTGATATAGTATTTATGCAATGCAAAAGCAAAAAGAGGAAGGATAATTAAAACTAGTAGAATTTTTTTAATCATGTTCGTTTAATCTTAAATTCTTATTTTGTGATGCAAATGTCAATAATCAATTCATCTTTGGCAAAAAATTAAGTATAAATTTATCCTAAATAATTATTTTGAAAACCTACAATGAAGTAATTCAATTTTATAAAAAAGATCCTGTTCTATACAATGCTATTCATCAGATAGATTACAAAATAAATCCTGAACCTAGTATTGATGTTTATAGAAGTTTATTGTCTTCAATAGTTTCACAACAACTTTCTACTAAAGTGGCAAATATCATTTGGCAGCGCTTTACGGATCTATTTATTAGTCGTTATCCTCATCCAAATATATTGTTACAAATGCCGCATGAAGAAGTAAGAAAAGTAGGTTTATCAAATAATAAAGTTAAGTATGTTAAAAATGTAGCAGAATTTTCGCTAAATAATGATATTTCATTTGAGTTTTTACAACAAAGAACTGATGTTGAAATTATTGATTATTTAACTCAAATTAAAGGGGTTGGTAAGTGGACGGTACAAATGATTTTGATGTTTCCAATGGACAGGCCTAATGTTTTTCCGGTAGATGATCTTGGAATTCAAAGAGCTATAAAAAACCTGTACAATGTAGCATTAGAAAAAAAGGAATTTAAACAAGAATTAATTAAGATATCTGACAATTGGCATCCATATAAAACACTTGCTTGCAAATATTTATGGAAGATTATTGATTAGTTTTTAATTATCAACAGATTGAATTGATTGTAAATAATCTGCTTCATTCTTTATAAAAATATCAACCATTTCAAGATATCGCTCTTTTTCAAACAAGCTTATTATACCATTTGAAATATTATAATGAATATAATCACTGATATTATATTGAGGGATATGTAAAGTTTGCAAAAAGAAATCATCTTTAAAATGTGTTCTAATCTCCTCAACTTTAATTTTATTGAATGCATCAGTTTCATCCTGATCCATTAATGCTTTTAGTTTTCGGTGTTTTTTTCGATTTCCGGAAATAATATTGTACAGGTCTTCAATACCGCCTCTTTGCCCTAAGAGCATTGCAAGAATAACTATTGGTGTACTTTCCTGACTGTAATAATTTAATTTTCTTTCAATTTGATTGAGTGGTTTTTTATCAGCATTTGGCAACCCTAATGGATTGGTTGATTGTTTGTTCTTAAAAATAACTATTTCATCAAGTTTATTCGTATTAAATTCTAATTTTATGTTTAGTTTTTTGTTGGTGATATGATTATTGTTGATGATAATTTCCTTGATCTTGTATTGAATATCAGAAAACATTAATGTATCATTTTCTTTAACAGATATTTTAAATTCACCATTTTTATTACTTAAACTACCTCTGCTAGAAGAAATATTTATAATATGTACATTTTCTATAGGTAATGAATCGTTTCTTATCTCTCCACGTATCAAAATTCTAACGTTTTGCGCATTGAGATGATAAGAAAGAATAAATATAATAATGCTATAAAAAAATTGAGTTCTTTTCATTCTTTAATTTCAAAGTTCTTATTTTCTTTTAAAAATACTTCAATTATTTCAATTTTTTTGTTTTTTAAATATAGATCAATTATTCCTTTTGTTTAACAAAAAATTATAAAT
>JAUWUU010000157.1 GCA_030617765.1 Flavobacteriia bacterium
CCATTTTTACAGTATTTTTTAGAAGATCAAACTTTAAAATTCCAAAATTTTTATCAGAAACTACATTTGAAATTCTATATTTATTTGGCTCACCTTTAAAAGAGGTGTATGAATGTGTCATACCGCTGGCTGTTATATCAATAAGTGGATAGTTGAGATTAGGTATTTCTTTAGCCGAGATTTCGGCAATATGGCGGTCACCTGATAAGATAATAACCCCTTTAGTTATAGAATTTTCAACTATATTTTCAAATTTATCTACTTCGTGAGGCATATTACCCCAGGTTTCAAAACCGTGTTCAAAAGATAAAAATTGTATACTACTTATAATAACATTAAAATCTGATTTCGAAGTATTGAGTTGATCTTCAAGCCACTTCCATTGTTTTTCACCTAACATAGTTCCTTCTCCGTAATTATTTGGTTTGTATCTCTTTTTTGTAATTGTATCTTTTGTAAGTTCGCTTCTAAAATAGCGCGTATCTAAAACAATAATTTTTATAGATTTTTTTTCAATAATAATATCTTTTGCAAAATATAAACCTTGTTGTTTTCTTCGAATATCATTTTTAGGGACATCAAAAAAATCTAAAAAAAATTGTTGGACACTATCTTTTTTAGGATACTCTTTTCCAGCATCATTTTTTCCGTAATCATGATCATCCCAAGTGCCTAGAACTTCTACTTTTTTAATAAAATCCAGATAAGCTGGATTATTTTTTTGTTTGGTATAGTTCTTTTGCATCAATTGCATATTTTCAGTATCACTATAAACAATGTCTCCTCCCCAAATAAAAACATCCGGATTGTTCTTTAAAATTTCCGGCCATAATTTATTTTCAATTTCTTGATTATCGCATGAACTAAACGATATGGTGTATTCATTATTTTTTTGTGCACAACTGCTTAAAATTGTGATAATAGATAAAATGGAGAGAAAATATTTCATATGTTTATAATTATTGATTTTTATCGGTCATACCCGCTTTACAGCGAGGCAGGTGGAACATTCATATAATCATTTCCTTGTGTGACTATATTTTTAGTCATAAATGTATCACTAAAAATTATTTTAAGCTATAAAAATAAATAAATGAAATAAGAAAAAGGCTAATCATTAAAATATAAATTTTAATTATAAATTTTTCAATCTTTACTGTATATTCGCAGCCTATGAATTTAGAAGAAATAAAAAGTATTATATCATTATTCTCTAAGTCTCAAAAAATTGCGATTGTAACGCATAGAAATCCTGACGGAGATGCTTATGGTTCCAGTTTAGCTTTGTATCATTATTTTAAAAACGAGCACCATCAAGTTACAGTTGTTTCTCCAAATGATTGTCCGGGTTTTTTAAAATGGCTACCGGGGCAAGAGGATGTTGTAATCTTTGAAAATAATATTGCTGAAGGGACAAAAATATTAGAAGAAGCACAAATAGTTTTTGCCTTAGATTTTAATGCCTTTCATAGAACAGGTCATGCTATGCAGGCTGTTTTAGAAAAGATAGATCCGATCTATTTTTTAATTGATCATCATCAGGAACCGGATGATTTTGCCAAATATACTTATGTTGATGTTAAAGTTTGTTCTACATGTCAGATGATTTACCAGTTTTTTGAAGAATTGGATGAACTTTCTAAAATTAATAAGGATATTGCAACATGCTTATATGCTGGTATTTTAACAGATACAGGTTCATTTCGTTTTCCTTCAACTTCAAGTAAAACACATTTAATTGCTGCTGATCTCTTAGATAGGGGAGTTGAGCATGCTAAGATTTATAACAGAATTCATGAGAATTCAATTAATAGATTAAAACTATTAGGAAAGGCCTTAAATAATATGCACGTGATTGAAAAATATCATACAGCATTTATTACCTTATCAAATGATGAATTAAGAGAATTAAATTACCAAAAAGGTGATACTGAAGGTTTTGTAAATTATGCACTTTCGTTATCGGGTGTTGTTTTGGCAGCTATTTTTATCGAAGATGCAAAACAGGAAATCATAAAAATTTCATTTAGGTCAATTGGTAATTTTAATGTAAATGAATTGTCTAGAAAATATTTTAACGGTGGTGGTCATATCAATGCAGCAGGTGGAAGAAGTGTTAAAAGTTTAAAAGAAACTGTAGATGATTTTAAAAATATTTTACCCGAGTTTGAAAGGCAATTAAATAATCAAGATGAATAAGATATTTTATACAATTGTAGTTTTTGTTTTTATAGTTTCATGTTCAAAACCTGAACCACGAAAACCTATCAAAAGAAAAACAGGTTCATTTATGAAAGAGTCGATTGATCGAAATAAAAAACTCAATAAACTCGAAGAGAATCTATTGCAAGTTAAAATGCAAAATGATTCAACACATACTTATCACACTTCAGCCAATGGTTTTTGGTATTTTTATAATAAAAAAGTTTCTTTAAATACACAATTTCCTGTTAAAGGTGATGAAGTGATTTTTAGCTATGAGATCAGAACTTTGAAAGATTCGATCTTATATTCAAAACAGGAATTGGGAGATAAAAGATATTTAGTAGACAAAGAAGAATTGATAGCCGGATTACAAGATGGTATAAAACTAATGCATAAGGATGAAATTATAACATTTTTATTTCCTTCTCATAAAGCATTTGGCTATACAGGAAATGAAAGAGTATATCCAAATGAGCCTTTAATTTATACAGTTCATTTAAAAGACATTATTAATAAAGAATAAAAAGATGAAAATTATTAGTTTAACAGTTTTAGTATTATTATTAAGTTTAACATCCTGTAAAACAGCAAAATATCCTGATTTAGATAATGGTTTATACGCTGATATTCAAACGAATAAAGGTGATATTCTATTGCAATTAGAATATGAAAATTCACCAATTATTGTTGCGAATTTCGTTTCGCTGACAGAAGGAACAAATCCTTATGTTAGTACTGAATTTAAAGGAAAACCTTTTTATGATGGTTTAATATTTCACCGTGTTGTAAAAGACTTTATGATTCAGGGAGGTGATCCTAGAGGAAATGGGTCGGGTGATCCGGGTTATAAATTTGAGGATGAATTTCTGGTTGATGACAGTGGTAATCTATTATTGTCTCATGATAGTGCAGGAACCTTATCAATGGCAAATTCCGGACCAGATAGTAATGGAAGTCAGTTTTTTATTACGCATAAAGAAACAAAGTTTTTAGATGGACGACATTCAGTTTTTGGTCATGTAGTTGTCGGACAAGAAGTTGTTGATTCTATAGCGCAAAACGATGAAATTAAAAAAATTGAGATCTTAAGGATTGGTAAAGAAGCTAAAGAATTTGATGCTGCTGCTGAATTTAGTAATTATTTTCAAAAAATAGAAGAAGAACAAAAATTGCTTAAAGAAAAGCTTGAAAAAAGCAAAGCCGATCTTTTACAATTTATTAAAGATAATGAAGTAAAAGCTGTTGCACTTCCTTCTGGATTAAAGATTATTAGTATTAAAAAAGGTAATGGTGTAAAACCTAAAATTGGATCGAAAGTTATGGTAAATTATGCAGGCTATTTTACATCAGCTGATTTATTCGATTCTAATAAAAAAGATGTTGCCAAATTATATAATAAATATGATCAAAGAAGAGAACAACAAGGTGGTTATAATCCGATTCCTATGGATTATAGTCCGGATGCAGCATTAATTGCCGGATTTAAAGAAGGTTTACAACATATGAATTACGGCGATAAAGTAATGCTGATTATTCCATCTCATTTAGGTTATGGTGAGCAAGGTTCTAGGGGTGTTATACCACCAAATGCCGACTTGTTATTTGAGTTGGAAATAGTAGAGGATAAAAAATAAATATTCCATTAAAATAACGAGAACCAGATAAATATAAATATCGAGCAAGCCTGTTTACTGTAAGCAGGCTTTTTGGATATTTAAAACCAAAGCCACCTTTTTCAGATAGTTTGATTTTTATATATTCGTGATTGAAAAATTGTAAAATCTTGTTTTAAATACTTAGGGTATATTCAGGTACTTATGTGTTTGCAGAGATATTTTCCATTTAGGATTTTGCATGACATAATCAACTATTAACGGTGTCATTAAATCTTTTTTACTCCATTCGGGTTGCAGGAATAATTCACATTGTTCATTTACCATTTTTGCTTGTTCTTCGGCAAAAATAAAATCATGTTTGTTATTGATG
>JAUWUU010000012.1 GCA_030617765.1 Flavobacteriia bacterium
AAATAAAGACCAACCAAAAGCAGTTGAATTGTCATTCTAATAAAAGCTAAAAAGGTGTCTTTTATCAACCCTGTTTTATAGTACCAAAGAATATAAAAAGGGATGATCAGAATAATATATCCTAGAAATAACGATAAATAATCTATGTCAATTACGCCTTTCATATTTGTTTTATAATGAGATAATTCTATCTGATTCTTTTATCCAATAAGGGTCGTGAGAAGCAGCAATAACCGTTAGATTCTTTTGTGATAGAACATAATCAGTTACCCGTTTTTTATTTTTTTTATCTAAGTTAGATGTAGGTTCATCGATGATTAGTATAGGTTTTTTTAATAATAATGCGGTTGCTAATAAAATACGTTGTTTTTGACCACCGGAAATTTCATCAATTTCATTCTTTAGGATATCAGGAGACAGATTAAATTCAGTTAATAATTGATTAACACTAGAGGTAGTAGGATAATTAGCTTTATTGTTTTTAAAAGTAAAAGGCGTATAAATGATTTCATGGATATTATTAAAGTATAATGCAGTTTCTTGAGGTAACCAGGCAATATTATTCCTGATCTCAGCAATGTTTTTAGCTTCTAATTTTTTATCCCCCCAAAATATTTCACCATCAGTAAGTAGCATAAAACCAGTAAGTGCGTTTAAGAGTGTTGTTTTTCCCCTTCCGGATTCACCTGTAAAAACAATTTTTTCATTTGCTTTTATTTTAAAAGAGAGGTTTTGGATCACCTCTTTTTTATCAAAAAAAACAGAAATATTATTTCCGGAAAGAATTGGTTTTCCCAAAGTTCTATCGTTTTTATTTTGAAAGATTAAAATTAATTGATTTAAGTTAAAACTTTAACTCTTGGATCGTGTACTATTCAGAGGTTTAATGCTTTTTATTTTAAAATATTTCTTGAAATTACTAATTTTTGAATTTCTGTAGTACCTTCACCAATAGTACAAAGTTTAGCATCACGATAAAATTTTTCTACAGGATAATCTTTGGTATAGCCATATCCACCGTGAATTTGAACTGCTTCATTGGCAATTTTTACGCTGGCCTCGGAGGCATACATTTTTGCCATAGCGCCTATAGTATCAATTCTTTCACCTTTATTTTTTAAATATGCCGCTTTGTGTAATAATAATTCTGAGGCTTCAATTTCGGTTGCCATATCAGCTAATTTAAAAGAAATTCCTTGAAAATGACTTATAGGTTTTCCAAATTGTTCACGCTCTTTTGAATATTTTAAAGCTGCTTCATAGGCTCCTTTGGATATGCCCAGCGATAATGCTCCAATTGATATTCTTCCTCCATCCAGAATTTTTAATGATTGAATAAAACCATCACCAACTTTACCAATAATTTGATCTTTGTGTATTCTACAGTTATCAAAAACCAGTTCGGCTGTTTCAGAAGCACGCATGCCTAATTTATTTTCTTTTTTTCCTGATGTAAATCCAGGAGTGCCTCGTTCAATTGCAAAAGCTGTCATTCCATGCGAATCTCCTTTTTTACCAGTTCGAACAATCACAACAGCAATATTTCCACTTTTACCGTGGGTTATAAAGTTTTTAGCACCGTTGATAATATAAGAATCATCATCTTCAACGGCAGTAGTACTCATATTTCCGGCATCACTACCTGTATTATGTTCGGTTAAACCCCAGGCACCGATCCATTCACCTGAAGCTAATTTTGGGAGCCATTTTTTCTTTTGATCTTCGTTTCCAAATTGTAATATATGATTGGTACACAGAGAATTATGTGCAGCAACAGATAGGCCTATGGACGAATCAACTTTTGAAATTTCTTCAATTACAGTAATGTATTCGTGATATCCTAATCCAGAACCCCCATATGCTTCTGGAACCAAAACTCCCATAAACCCCATTTCGCCAAGTTTGTGAAATAATTTGATAGGGAAAGTTTGATTTTCATCCCAATCCATCATAAAAGGTGAAATATGTAATTTTGCAAAATCACGAATTGACTCTGCTATCATTTTTTGGGTTTCTGAAACTTCAAAATTCATTTTTGAACAATTTAATAATATAATAAATAGACCTTCGTCTTTCGATCACTTTTTCTTATTCAGCTGTCAAATATAACGTTATTCTATCATATTTTTCCAATGGAAAGGAGTCTATTTTTTTCAATTCATTGACAGTTGTAAATAAGCCATTATCATCTTTATAATTCATTATTTTTTTCGTTAAATTATAATCTATATAAGGCAAGTGAAGTATTTCTTTAAATGTAGCTTTATTAAGATTTAATTTTTCAATTTCTGGTTTTTCAATAACAGTAAATTGTTTTAAAACCTTATCAGCAGTTACTTTATCCAAATAGTAAACTTCATACAGTTGTTTGTCAAAAGAATATCCTTTTAACAGATTGCGATAATCAATGATCCTTTTGGATATTTTTTTACCAATTCCGTTAATATTTTGTAGCTCATTTGCACTTGCAGTATTGAGATCTTTTTTAATGAAATACGCTTCTTTTTCTACATTTTGAGTTGTTTTTGTTACCCATTCAGGGAACTTAAAGTAAGGAGATATTTTTGCTGATAAGCTATCACTTATTCCGGTTATTTCTTGAAATTGTGCTGCAGAATTTATAAATCTTTCGGTCTTTCTATATGCGAATAATTTATCAATTTCATCTACACTTAACCCTAATTGATAGGCCTTAAAATCAGTTAAATAATTTGGATTAAAAGGAAAAATTTTAAAATCAGAGCTTTGTTGTTTGATCTGTTTTAAAGAATCTATCTGAGCTTGAAATTTCTTAATTTCAGTCGTATCTGTTTTGATGATCTCATCAGAAGAAAAATCAAAAAAGAAATAAACGGATTGGAGAATAAGTATGATAAAGATTAAAAATAAAATCCCATTTCGCTGGCTTTTGTTATACCTGAAATGGGATTTAAAAAAATTCATATTTTAAAAAAATGTTTAACTTTTTTTATTTTTTATGGCTTGCATATATTTATTGAGTTCTTCTTTAATTCTTGGAGATAGTAATACCAAACCAATCATATTTGGTACTACCATAGCAAAGATCATTGCATCTGAAAAATCAATAACAGCACCTAAACTTATACTTGCACCTATAACAACAAACAATAAAAATAATATTTTATAAACCAGATCTGTAAATTTACCTTTTCCAAATAAAAATTTCCAACCTTGCATACCATAGTAAGACCATGAGATCATAGTTGAAAATGCAAAAAGTATTACAGCAATTGTTAAAATAATTGAGAAATGAGGAATAACAGAATCAAAGGCTGTAGCTGTTAATTCAACACCTTGTTTTACTTCAACACCATAATCAAAAAATCCACCTTTAATATTGGTAATGATCAATACCAAAGCAGTCATTGTACAAATTACAACGGTATCAATAAAAGGTTCTAATAAAGCAACGATACCTTCACTAGCGGGAAATTTAGTTTTTACAGCAGAATGTGCTATAGCTGCTGAACCAACACCTGCTTCATTTGAAAATGTACCTCTTCTAAAACCTTGAATCAAAACACCAATAAAACCACCGGCTATACCACTACCGGTAAATGCGCCATCAAATATTAATCCAAAAGCTTGAGGGATCAAAGGAATATTGAACAGTATGATAACCAGTGCAGCACCTACATAAATTACAGCCATAAAAGGAACAATTTTCTCTGTTACTGAAGCAATTCTTTTTATACCGCCTATAATCACTACAGCAACGATTGCAGCCATAACGATACCAAAATATATTCCGGCATTAACATCAGTTATGCCAAAAAGTTTAATAAATTGTGCGGAGGCTTGATTTGCCTGAAACATATTTCCACCTCCAAAAGAGCCGCCAATAACCATAATTGCAAAGAAAACAGCTAGTATTTTACCTAAAAAACCTAAACCTTTTTCTTTTAAACCTTTTGTTAAATAATACATTGGCCCACCATAAACTACACCATCTTTGTCAACATCTCTATACTTAACACCTAATGTACATTCAGCAAATTTTGAAGACATGCCTAATAAGCCCGCAAGGATCATCCAAAAAGTAGCTCCCGGGCCACCAATTGATAGCGCAACAGCAACACCGGCAATATTACCCAAGCCAACAGTTGCAGATAAAGCGGCTGTTAGTGCTTGAAAATGTGTAACTTCACCTTCAACACCTTCTGCTGCAATAGTTTCAAACACATCACCTCCCGGAGTTTGATCTCCAAATGATTTTTCAACTTCATGATGATCAATATCATCATATTTTCCTTGCACAACTCTTATTGAAGTGCCAAATAATCGAAATTGAGGAAATCTAAATGTTAAAGTAAAATAAATAGCACCACCCAGAAGTATAATTAAAACCCAGGGTATTTTCATTGTTTCAGTAAATGGAATTTCATAAAATATTAGATCTACGAACCAACTTGTATATTTTTTAAAATTTTCATCAATTAGTGCAGAAGCACTTTTCTCTTGTGCGAAAACAATGAATGGAGAAATTATAAATATCAATGAAATGAGTTTCTTATACATGGGTATCTTTAATTTTAAATTAGCAGCGCTAATATCTAAAAAATTATAGCCTGTGACAAGAAAATCGAGTTAAAATATTTTGAAAGATATTTTTAAAAGGCTTGCCTTGGTGTTATAAGGTTTTTAGGATTTGGGTTTAAACCATTTTTTTATATTTGTTAAAAATTTATTAGGAACTAAATATTTAATTTATCTGTTCTATGAAGAAAACATTAGTTTTAGGAGCTTCTTTAAATGAATATCGTTATTCTAATATGGCAATTAGAAGCCTGGTTGATCATAATATTGAAGTAGTTGCAGTTGGTTTAAGAAAAGGGACAATAGCCGGAATTAAAATAGAATTAGATATGTCTGATTTTCAAAATATTGATACTGTAACTCTGTATTTAAATGCTCAAAGGCAGAAACAATACTATGATTATATTATTTCATTACAACCAAATAGGGTAATTTTTAATCCTGGTGCAGAGAATTTTGAATTTGCAGGAATTTTGAAAAAACAAAATATACATTATGAAAATGCTTGTACTTTAGTTTTACTATCTACAGGCCAGTATTAATCTATCTTCTTTAAGAGTTTTCGATTAAAATTTCTTTACCCTCAAAACTCAGTTCAGTTTCTTTAAAAACAGTTTGAGCTTCGTTTAAAAAATCTTCTCTATTCTTATAGCGTCCGGAGTAATGTCCGATAAGAAGTTTTTTAACTTCGGCTTTTTTAGCAATTTTTGCTGCTTGTAATGCAGTTGAATGTTGTGTTCTTTTTGCCAATTCATGATTATCTTCTAAAAATGTAGTTTCATGGTATAGCAAATCAACATTTTTAATCAGAGGCACTATTTTTGGAAAATAGGCTGTATCACTACAAAAGGCATAACGAAGTGGTTTTGCCGGTTCGAATGTAAGAGAATTATTTTTGATGATATCTCCGTTTTCTTTGGTAAAATCCTTTCCTTTTTTGAGGTTGTGATAATCACAAATTTCAATTTCAGGATATTTTTTGATCTCCTTAAGATTTAGTTTTTTTTCTTTAGGTTTCTCTGTAAATAAATAACCATTTGTATAAATCCTGTGTTTTAGTGGAATTGTTTGGACGATAATATTTTTATCTTCAAAAATAATTTCACTATTTTTTGATTCAATTTCATGGAATTCAATTGGAAAGAATTTTCTTGAGTGTGATATATTTAGAAGAAGTAAAATGATTTCTTTAATTCCTTTTGGAGCGTAAATATGTAGCTCGGTTTGTCTGTTTAATAAACCAAAGGTAGAGATCAAGCCAATCAAACCATAAAAATGATCACCGTGCAAATGTGATATGAAGATATGTTTTATTTTAGAAAACTTGATCTTGTGTTTTCTTAACTGCATTTGTGTGCCTTCTCCACAATCGATTAAAAAAAAACGATTATTGATTTCTAGGAATTGAGAGGTAGGAAATGCAAAACTTCTGGGTGTAGCTGAATGACATCCTAATATTGTGAGTTTTAAACTCATTTAATCACAATTCTTTTTGAAATAATTTTAGTTTTTGTTTTAATAGAATATATATAAATACCCGACGCCAGATCTTCACGATAAAAAGTAATAGAATTGGTACCTTTTTTTGTTTTGATCTTTTGCATGAGAATAGAATTTCCCAATAGGTCCTTCACAGAAAACTCTATATCAAACACTTCATCAGCAACAAAACGAATCCGTGTAGTTACACTAAACGGATTGGGAGATGCAATAATATCATGGATAGAGTTGTCTGCACTATCAAGAATTTGCTTATCTCTTAAATCGTCATCCTGAGCAAAAGCTGCTGTTGAGAAAGTTAATAAAAATAATAAAGATAAAAGTAGTTTTTTAACCATATAGTCTGTTTAAATTTCTAAATCTCTTTCAATATCTTCCAACTCAACAACATCTTCTGCTTCTTCAAGTGTTGGAACAATAATTAATTCGTCTGGTAATTTATCAATTTCTTTATAATCACTAACAATTACAAACGATTTTTTATTTTTTTTATGCTTGTTATTTATAAGCGAAAATAATAAGATTTCCTTTAAATCAATGTTAAGATCATCAGAAAAATCCAAAATAATATTATTATCTTTAAAATTATGATATTTTTCAGTAAAATCATTAGAAAAATTCATAATATTTTGAGCAGTGCTTATCTGCTCATTGATATCGGGCTTAACGATTGTAAAAGAATCTAATATATTTATAATCATTTGTTGCTATAGTTTTATTTGTTGAGCTAGTAAATAAATAACAGCCATCCTAATGGCTACACCATTTTCAACCTGGTTTAAAATAATAGCTTGTTTTGAATCTGCAACATCGCTTGTAAGTTCAACACCACGATTGATAGGTCCGGGATGCATAATGACAATATCTTTATCAATCGAGTCCAATATTTTTTTATTGATTCCAAAAAGTTGGGTGTATTCTCTAACTGATGGAAAGTATTTAATATCCATACGTTCGTGTTGAACCCTTAAGACGTTAGCGACATCACACCATTCTAATACATTTATTAACGAGCTTTCATACTCAACTCCTAATTCGGTAATATACTTTGGAATTAATGTTTTTGGACCACATAATTTTATTTCGGCACCTTGTAATTTTAAAGCGTAAATGTTTGAGAGCGCAACTCTTGAATGTAAAATATCACCAATTATGGCAATTTTTTTACCTTTAACAGTTCCAAATTTCTCACGAATTGAAAAAGAATCCAATAATGCTTGAGTAGGATGTTCATGAGCACCATCACCAGCATTTATTATTTTAGCATCAATATTTTTAGATAAAAATTCAGCCGCTCCTTCATTAGGGTGACGCATTACAATAATATCAACTTTCATTGATAAAATGTTATTTGTTGTATCAATAAGCGTTTCACCTTTTTTTACAGAAGATTGTGCTGCAGAAAAGTTTACAATATCAGCTGATAATCTTTTTTCGGCTAATTCAAATGAAAGTCTTGTTCTAGTGCTATTTTCAAAAAATAAGTTAGCAATTGTGATATCGCGTAATGAAGGTACTTTTTTTATGGGGCGATTGATAACTTCCTTAAAATGATCGGCAGTTTTAAAAATCAGGTCGATATCTTGTTTTTTTAGATTTTTGATCCCGATTAAATTATCAACGCTAAGTTTATTCATTTTAATAAAAAAATTAAATTTGAATACAATATATTTTATAGAATTAACTTTTTACTAAATATACTGCATCTTTTTGTCCGTTTTCTTTCCAGTTAACCTTAACTTGTTCAAAATTGATAACATCTACTTGTCTGCCTTTATAATTTGGTTGAATTGGTAGATGCCTGCTAAATCGCCTATCAATTAATACTAATAATTCAATATGTTTTGGTCTGCCAAAGGCTTGAATTGCTGTAAGAGCAGCTCGAGTACTTCTGCCAGAATACAAAACATCGTCAATAAATACAATATTTTTATTATCAACTATGAAATCGATTTCAGTATTATTTGCTTGTAAAGGCTCTTCTCTTCTTCTAAAATCATCTCGATAAAAGGTAATATCTAATTTACCATTTTTAATTTTTTTTATATGGTATTCTTCTTCTAAGATCTCAATCAGTCTATTACATAAGAAAATACCACGAGGTTGTAAACCAATTAAAATAGTATCAGAAAAATCTATATGATTTTCAATAAGCTGGCATGCTAAACGATGTAAGATGATTTCAATTTCTTTTTCGTTAAGTAAAATCTTTTTAGCCATAAGAGCAATTTACCAAAAATTAATCAGGCAAAGTTACATTTTTTTTATATCGATTTTTAAAATAATTGATGTTAATTAAATTGTTAAGAAAAATTAAATCTAAATATTTTTCACTTATAGAGATATGCTACTTTAGCTTTAGTAGAAATGATAAAATTATGCATCAATTTTCAGGTGAAAGTGAAAATCTCCCATTGTCAAAGTTTGAGTTAATGCTCAAAACCAACAATGTTTATTTTTTTGACTCAAATGAGTTTGAAGAAATTATATTGTACTATGTAGATAATGGCAAATTATCATTGGCAAATAAAGCACTTCAATTAGGTTTAACGCAGCATCCTATGTCGGTTGCGTTGAAGTTGATAAAAGTTGAATTATTGATTTTAGAAGAAAAATTAGATGCTGCCGATGTTATTTTAAATCAACTACGAGAATTTGAACCATCAAATGATGAGATCTATATTCAAAAAGCATCTATCTACTCCAAAAAAGGATTGCATAAAAAAGCAATTGAAGTTTTAAAAATCGCATTGCAATATACAGAAGATGATGTTGAAATTTATTCAATGATTGGAATGGAATATTTATTTTTAGATGATTTTGACGCTGCCAGATTAAATTTTGCAAAATGTTTAGATGTTGAATATGATAATTATTCTTCATTGTACAATGTTATTTATTGTTATGATATGTTGGATCAGCACAATGAAGCAATATCATATTTGGTAAATCATCTTGATAAAGATCCTTACAGTGAAGTTGCATGGCATCAACTCGGCCGACAATATTATTTGATTGAAAAATTTGAAAAAGCCTTAGAAGCATTTGACTATGCAATATTAGTTGATGAGAATTTTATAGGAGCCCATTTAGAAAAAGCCAAGACCTTAGAAAAATTAAATTTTTATAAGGAAGCTATTGATTATTATAATATTACAATGGAGATTGATACGCCTACACCTTTTGCTTATTTGCGTATCGGTAAATGTTATGAGCGTTTAAATGACTCAAAACTTGCTCTAGAATTTTATAATAAAACAGTTAATGAAGATCCGATCTTCGATAAAGGATGGTTGGCGATTACAGATATTTATATCAATAAATCAGAATACCAACAAGCATTATATTATATTAATAAGGCTTTGAGCATTGATGAAGATAATAATGAATATTGGAATAAACTGGCCGAAATTAATTTAAAATTAAATCTATTTGATGAGGCCATTAATGCATATCAAAAAAGTATCGACCTGGAAAATGACAGACTTGATATTTATATTGCCCTAGCCGATGTTTTACATTTTTCTGAAAATAATGAAAAGGCAATAAAGGTTCTAAAAAAAGCAAATAAAAAACACAATAATCAAGCTGAAATAGTTTACCGATTGGCTTGTTTAAATTACCTGCTACAGGACCGTAAAGAAGCAACATCTTTATTAGAAAAAGCTTTAAAGCTTAACTTTGAATATCACCATATTATTAAAAATATCTTTCCTTCAATTTTTTTAGATGAAGAAATAATTTTACTAGTTGAAAAGATCAAGAAAGATTAAATTGTCTTTTTTTCATTTATGACTATGAAATGATACTTTAATACATGTAATAATAAAATATTTCACTGTTTTTTAAAAACCATCCATTTGATAAGTCTCCACCTTGATCAAATTAATTATATTTGGCTTCTAATTCTATTTCTTTAATGAAGAGAACACTAAAAGATTATATGATCATCTCCCTAAAAGGAGTTGCTATGGGGGCTGCAGATGTTGTGCCGGGTGTTTCCGGAGGAACAATTGCTTTTGTATCAGGTATATATGAAGAATTGATCAATTCAATTAATCAAATAAATTTCAAAACTTTAAAGATTCTTAAAAATGAAGGAATAGCCGCTGCATGGAAATCAATAAATGGCAATTTTTTATTGGCTTTAGTCGTAGGTATTTTTATAAGTGTTATTTCATTGGCTAAAGTTATTAGGCATTTAATGGAAACACAACCTATTTTGCTATGGTCTTTTTTCTTTGGATTGGTTTTGGCAAGTGTAATTTACATTGCAAAACAGATAACACAATGGCGATTAATGACAATTGTGATGTTAATTACTGGTGCCATTATTGCATATTTTATAACTATTATTCCACCGCAAAATTTGGAAATTTCTAACGGCTTTATTTTTTTAGCTGGAGCACTGGCAATTTGTGCCATGATCTTGCCAGGAATTTCAGGGAGTTTTATCTTATTATTAATTGGTGCTTATAAACCAGTTTTGGATGCAATTCATTATAAAGATTTTAAAACTTTATTATTTTTAATTCTTGGCGCTATTGTAGGTTTGTTAACTTTTTCGCGGGTATTAAAATGGTTGTTTGATCATTATCAAAATCTGACATTGGCTACTTTAACGGGATTTATTATTGGTTCTTTAAATAAAATCTGGCCATGGAAAAAAGTTCTACAGTCGGAGATTATTGAAGGAAAAACGAAAGTATTACAAGAAAAAAGTGTTTTACCATTTGCATATGAAGGAGATAGCCAAATAATTTATGCCTTACTTCTTTTTGCAATTGGTTTTGGTGTTATTATGATATTAGAAAAATTAGCTGTAAAGAAGACGGATTAATATGGCAACTACCAGAACCTTTTCCGATAAAGTATTTCTTTTTATTAAAGGGCTTACCATGGGTACTGCCAATAAGATTCCGGGTGTTTCCGGAGGTATGGTTGCATTTGTGGCAGGCTTTTATGAAGAATTAATTTATTCATTACAAAAAATTAATAAAAAAGCTTTTGGTTTATTGTTTAATGGTAGGTTTAAAAGCTTTTATCAGTATATCAACGGAGGTTTTTTATTGTTGGTCTTTGCAGGAAGTACCTTTAGTTATTTTAGTATTTCAAAAGTATTAGACTATTTTTTAACAAATCATGAACTCTATGTTTGGAGTACATTTTTTGGTATGATTATAGGATCAATCTACTATATTTTAAAAGATTTTAATGATTGGCGTATAAAAAATTTAATTGCTATTGGTGTTGGAGTTGCAATAGGATTGGCCATTAGTATGATGAGTCCGGCTAAAGAAAATGATAATTTGTGGTTTGTTTTTTTATGTGGAATTATTGGAGTTTCAGGAATGACTTTACCGGGTTTATCAGGTTCGTTTATTTTAATTTTATTGGGAAACTATGTTTTGCTATTAGTTGATTCGGTTAACGAACTGTACAAAGTGATTATGGATATCTTTAGATGGAATTTTGATTTTATCCATGATGAAGAACGGATGAGGTATATGAAAATAATATCAAGTTTTACTTTAGGCTCAATGGTTGGTTTGGTAGTAACCTCACATATTTTAGGTTATTTACTTAAAAGATGGCACCAAATCGTCACTTCAGTAATTATTGGATTTATCTCAGGTTCCTTGGGAATAGTTTGGCCTTGGAAAAAAGTAATTTATAAAACAAATGAACATGGTGAAGTGTTAATCGATAGTCAAGGGGATAAAGTTATTGAAAATTTTGCGAGGTATATTCCTGATTTATATGATAGTACAACATGGGTTGCAATAGGTTTTATTCTTATGGGTATTTTAATATTATTGTCATTAGAATTATATGGCAGAAAGAGATATTACAAACATTAAAGTAATAAAATATCTATCAAAATTATTCTTATTATAGATAGATCATCATTAAAAATGAAAAATAAAAATAAGTCAGTTTATGGTTTGCTGGGTAAGAATATATCGTATTCATTCTCAAAAAAGTATTTTACAAAAAAATTTGATAAACTTGGGTTGTATAATTCTGTTTATCAAAATTTTGACTTAAAAGAAATTGAAGATCTAACTTTGGTGTTAAATAATAATATTGAGGATTTAAAGGGTCTAAATGTAACGATTCCTTATAAAGAAAAAGTGTTTCAATATCTAGATGAAATTGATGAAGTTGCAAAAGAAATAGGTGCCGTTAATACAATTAAAATTTTAGATGATTTTAGATTAAAAGGGTATAACACAGATGTGTATGGATTTAAACAATCGCTCCAGCCTTTATTACAAGAAAATCATAAAAATGCTTTGATCTTAGGAACAGGTGGAGCGTCAAAGGCAGTTGCTTATGCTCTAGAACAATTAGATATAAATTTTCAATTTGTTTCTAGAGATCCTAAAAAAGAAAATACAATTTCTTATGATGATATATCTGCTAAAATCATGAAAAATCATCATATAATTATTAACTGCACACCTTTGGGTACATTTCCTAATATTGATGATTTCCCAAAGATTCCATATAAATTTATCACAAAAGATCATTTACTTTTCGATTTAATTTATAATCCTATTGAAACATTTTTCCTAAAAAAAGGAATAGAAAAAAAAGCAAGCACAAAAAATGGTTTGCAAATGTTAGAATTACAGGCTGAGAAAGCATGGGAAATATGGAATTCTTAAAAAATCATTAATTTACGCAACTTTGTAGAATTAAAAACATCTATTTCTTTATAAAGTTTTGCGATATCAACAGCTATTTGTATATTTCGAAACTTAAAAATATAGTAAAATAGAACTTTAAACATTTTAAAATGTTAGACGAAAATATTGAGAATTTATCGGAAGATAATGAAGAAAAAGAAACAATTCAAGAAACTGGAGATACCAAGGAGAAATCTGATGATACTGAAATAGTAAAAAAAGATAAACCAGTTTTAGCTCAAGATAAAGTTGAGAAACCTGAGGAGATCAAAGAAATTAAGGTTGAAGAAACGCTACCTGATGATAAACCAAAGGAAGTTAAAGCAGAGGAAATTGTAGAAGTGACTAAAACTGAAGAAGATTCTCAAAAAGATTTAAAAGATAAAGATGATGATTCAATAAAAGACGAAGATTCCAAAAAAGAAGATACTTCTAAAGAGGACGATTCTAATGAAATTTCTGAAAATAAAACTAAGGTTCAAGATAAACGAAAAGATGAAATACCTGTTATTGATTATGCTAAATTAAGTTTAGAAGAATTAGCTGACCAATTTAAAAATTTACTCGATAATTTTTCTGTTAAAGACATTAAAGATCAATTTGAAGATATTAAATCTAATTTTAATAGTAAATACAAAACTACTATTCAAGAGGAAAAAGAAAAATTTGTAAAAGAAGGCGGTGAAATTGAAGATTTTACATTTATAACACCTGCAAAAGGTAAATTTTTCGATTTGGTAAGAGAATTTAAAAAGAAACGTCAATTCCATTATAAACAAATTGAAAGAGAACGAAAAGACAATCTCGAACATAAGTTAACTTTAATTGAGAAATTAAAGATCTTGATCAATAATGCTGAGCCCTCTTCAATGTATAAAGAGTTTAGAGAGATTCAAAATGAATGGCGTACAATTGGACAGATTCCAAGGTCTAATTATAATGATATATGGCAAACTTATCATCATCACGTTGAAAGATTTTATGATCTGTTGCACTTAAACAGAGATTTTATTGACTTAGATTTTAAACATAATTTAGAAGAAAAAACCAAGTTAGTAGAAAAGGCCGAAAAGTTAGCAGAAAAAGAAGATGTTGATAAAGCTTTTAGAGAATTACAGGTATTACATCGAATGTGGAAAGAAGATATTGGCCCTGTGGCACGTGAATACAGAGATGAAATTTGGGATAGATTTAGTGATGCAACAAAAAAAATTCACCATAGACGACATGAGATCCAAAAAGATCTGGATGCCAAATTTGAAGAAAATATTGATAAAAAATTATCTGTAATAGAGAAAATAAAATCGGTAAATATTGAAAATATTTCTTCACATAAAGATTGGCAACATGCAATAAAAACTATTGAAAAATTGCGAAATGATTTTTTTGCAATTGGGCGTGTGCCTAGTTCAAAAAATGAAGAGATATGGAATTTATTTAAGGGTGCTACACGTGATTTTAATCGTTCAAAAAATGCTTTCTATAAGAATATAAAAAAGGAACAAAATGAAAATCTAATCAAAAAAATGCATTTGGTAGATCAAGCCGAATCATTAAAAGAAAGCGAAGATTGGAATTCTGTTACAGATATTTTTAAGAAAATTCAAGCTGATTGGAAGAAGATAGGCCATGTGCCAAAAAAAGATTCAGATGAAGTATGGAAACGATTTAAAGATTCTTGTAATTTTTATTTTGATAGATTGAATAACAGGCAAGACGATGCTAATAAAGAGTATGATGATGTTTTCAATAATAAGAAAGAATTGCTAAGTAAACTAAAAGAAGTAATAAGTAAGGATGAAGATATTGTTATTGAAACTGTAAATTCTTATGTTTCTAAATGGAGAGATTTAGGGGCTTTACCAACTAAAATGCATCATATTGAAGTAAAATTCAATAAAGCATTAGAGTCTGCTTATAAAAAATTAGATATCAGTAAAGAAGAAGCAACATTTTTAAAGTTTAAAAATATCGTTGATTTTTATGCAGATCAAAAAGATACAAGAAAAATTGAAAGTGAACAGTTTTTTGTACGTAAAAAAATTGATGATCTGACCAAAGAAATAAAACAACTTGAAAATAATGTTGGTTTTATTTCAAATGTTTCAGATGATAATCCTCTTGTTAAAAATGTATATGATCAAATTGAAAAATATAAAGATGATCTTAAGATTTGGAAAAGAAAGATAGATTATTTAAGACGTTTAGAATATTAAAAAGTTAATCCTGCTTTTTAGCAGGATTTTTTTTGCTATATACTTTAATATTATCTAAAAAGTTACCAAACATTTCTTATTATATTTGTAAAACTATAATCAATTACACAGTATTATGACAGACGATAAAAAAGTTATTTTTTCAATGAATGGTGTAAGTAAAACTTACCAAGGAGCAAATAAACCGGTTCTTAAAAATATTTATTTGAGTTTTTTTTATGGTGCTAAAATTGGAATATTGGGTTTAAACGGTTCAGGTAAATCAACACTTTTAAAAATAATTGGCGGGATAGAAAAGAATTATCAAGGTGATGTGGTTTTCTCTAAAGATTATAGCGTTGGTTATTTGTCTCAAGAACCGTCTTTAGATGATGAGCTTACTGTTATTGATGTTGTTAAAGAAGGTGTAGCCCAAACTGTAGCAATATTAGATGAGTACAACATAATAAATGATATGTTTGGATTAGAAGAAGTGTATTCTGATGCCGATAAGATGGAGAAATTAATGGCAAAACAGGCTGAATTACAAGATAAAATTGATGCTACTGGTGCATGGGAAATTGATACCAAACTCGAAATAGCAATGGATGCGTTGCGTACTCCCGAAGGCAATACTCCAATTAAAAATTTATCAGGAGGTGAAAGAAGAAGAGTTGCACTTTGCCGTTTATTATTACAGGAACCCGATGTATTGCTTTTAGATGAGCCAACAAACCATTTAGATGCCGAATCAGTACTTTGGCTTGAACATCATTTGGCACAATATAAAGGAACAGTTATTGCCGTTACTCACGATCGTTATTTCTTAGATAATGTTGCCGGATGGATATTAGAATTAGACAGGGGTGAAGGTATTCCCTGGAAAGGTAACTATTCTTCGTGGTTAGAACAAAAATCAACTCGACTTGCACAAGAGTCGAAACAGGCTTCGAAACGACAAAAAACATTAGAACGTGAATTAGAGTGGGTAAGAATGGGGGTTAAAGGAAGACATGCCAAATCAAAAGCTCGTTTATCAAATTATGATAAATTGATGAATGAAGATCAAAACCAAAAAGAAGAGAAGTTAGAAATATACATACCCAACGGACCAAGATTAGGAACAAATGTTATTGATGCAGCTAAAGTTTCAAAAGCTTTTGGTGATAAATTATTATATGAAGATTTGAATTTCAGTTTACCTCCAAATGGTATTGTTGGTATAATTGGTCCGAATGGTGCAGGTAAAACCACAATTTTTAAAATGATCATGGGTGAGGAAACTCCAGATAAAGGTAAATTCATTGTAGGTGAAACTGCAAAAATTGCTTACGTTGATCAGCAACATGCAAATATTGATCCTGAAAAATCTATTTGGGAAAACTTTTCCGGAGGACAAGAATTGATCATGATGGGAGGAAAGCAAGTTAATTCAAGAGCTTATTTGAGTAGATTTAATTTTAGTGGTTCTGATCAAAATAAAAAAGTAGCAACACTATCTGGTGGTGAAAGAAACCGATTACATTTAGCAATTACATTGCGTGAAGAAGGTAATGTATTATTGCTTGATGAGCCAACTAATGATTTAGATATTAATACTTTACGTGCTTTGGAAGAAGGTTTGGAAAATTTTGCAGGTTGTGCAGTTGTCATTTCTCATGATCGTTGGTTTTTAGATAGAATATGTACGCATATATTGGCATTTGAAGGTGATTCTCAGGTTTATTCTTTTGAAGGTAGTTTTTCGGAATATGAAGAAAATAAAAAGAAAAGACTTGGAGGTGATGTTTTGCCAAAGCGCATAAAATATAAGAAATTAGTAAGATAATCAATAATAAATTGTTTTTGTAAATGAATCCAAAAATTAAAAATATTAAAACAGAAGTTCTTTCTGATAACTGGTATACTTTAAATAAAATAAGTTTTGATTATCAAATGCCTAATGGCAAATGGGTAAATCAATCTCGTGAGAGTTATGACAGGGGTAATGGTGCAACTATTTTATTGTATAATAAAGTTAAGAAAACTATCATATTAATCAAACAATTTAGAATGCCATCTTATGTTAATGGGAATAAAACAGGTGTTATTATAGAGACTTGTGCAGGACTTTTAGATGGTGATTCACCAGAGGTTTGTGTTAAAAAAGAAGCTTTTGAAGAGACAGGAATAAAAATTGAAAAGGTAAAAAAAGTTTTTGAAGCATATATGTCTCCAGGTGCAGTTACTGAAATAATTCATTTTTTTATAGGAGAATACAATGATCAAATGAAAATTGGTACAGGAGGTGGTGTTGATGATGAACATGAAGACATTGAAATATTAGAAATTCCTCATGATAAGGCTTTACAAATGATTACAGACGGTGAAATTAGAGATGCTAAAACCATTATGCTCATACAATATATGGTATTGAATAAGATATTTGATTAGTCATATTCAGGATACCAATTTCGTAATCTCACTTCAATATTTGGATTTTTGTCATTCACTATTTTTTTAAATGCTTGAACATCACTCATATCAGGTTTTCCACGATAGTGAAACGGGTAAACAACCTTTGGCTTGAATTCTAATACTGCGCTTGCTGCCTGATTAATATCCATAGTGTAAGGAAGATTCATACAAACAAATGCTACATCAATATTTTTTAGTTTTCGCATTTCGGCAATATCTTCAGTGTCTCCTGATATATAAATTTGTTTATTTCCTATTGTTAAAATATAGCCATTTCCTCTTCCTTTAGGGTGTTTTGAGTCTGGAACATCAGGAAGATTATACATTGGTAATGCTTTAATTTTGATACCCAATTGTTTTGTTATTTCATTGTTGTTCAATACAATTAAATTCTTATGGTAAATTTGAGGTAGCTTTTCAACTACAGCTTTTGGAACGATAAAAATTGTTTTATCAGTTTGTAATGCTTCTAAAGTTTCAATATTGAGATGATCACCATGGATATCGGTAATTATAATCATGTCAGGTATTGGAATTTCTTTAAAGGCATTTGCACCACCATAAGGATCAATATATATCGTTTTATTATTCCATTCTAATACGAGTGTACTATGTAATATCGGTTGAATTTTAATAGTGCCTTTTTTTGATTTTAAAAGATCTGAATTTGGTTTTTGAGCATACAATAAAGACGAGACAAATAATAGTGTAATGCTTATAATATACTTAATTTTCATAATAAACAATTTTAAAAACTTTTTCTAACCTCATTTTTTAATACAGAAATCGCTGTATTTGTAGGTGTTTCATTTTCCAGTGAATACTGAATAATCTTTTCACGCAATTGTTCAGCATTTTCAGTTTTTTCTTCAGCTGCTATAGTTCTAATTATTTTTATTTGTGTGCTTTTTGCAGTTACTATAGCATTCCATGTGGCATCAGTAATATAAATTTGTTGTGCAAGATTGTGTTCAAATTCCTGTTCAATATTCTGAACAAGTTTTTTCTGATAATTTGTTACATTGTTACCGGTTGGTTTAACCCTTACCAATAATTTTGCAGGTGAAATTCTTTCTAAAAATAATGTCATGCGTTCATAAGCTTGAAAACGCAAGGGGAGTGCTGTATTTTGTTTTTCTTTTCGCAATAAAAAATTTCTTCTGTTTTCTTCGTTTGAAGTGTGATATTTGAAAAAATAAAGAGCAATTCCACCTGTGATAAGTGCTGGTAATGTATAACTTATAATTTCAATAATTTTACTTGTATCCATAGGTTAATATTATTAATTGAATTCAAAGTTATTGTTTGTTTTTGATTATACAATTATTTTTTTTGCAAAAGTGATAATTATCATGCAAACCATATATTTATGGTTGTAAATTTGTAAAATATTAATGATTTAAAAATTTCAAATAAATGAGTTTCAAAATATTACGAAGTTGGGTGTAATATTAGATACATTAAAGAAATTTCTTACTATTTTAAAGTTTTATTAACCAAAAAATTAATTATCATGCTTAACAAATCAATTAAATTTTTATTTATGTTTTTTGTTTCATTTGCTTTTGCGCAAACGGGACATTTAATGCAGGGCGTTGGCGCTGTAAACATGTCAATGGGTGGTGCTGCTACAGCACAACCATTAGATATTAGTGGTGCAATGCACTGGAACCCTGCAGCTTTATCAGTTTTTGATGGTGCAATCTTAAAATTAGATGTAGGAATGTTCAAAGGGACACCTACATTGTATTCTTCGCTACCTGTGAATATGATGGGTCCGGGATCGCCTGCTGTGAGTGGTGCTACCGAATCTGAATTAGGTTATAGTCCTATGCCAGCTTTGGCTTTTGCCTGGGGTGGTGCCGATAGCAAAAGTACTTTTGGAATCTCAGTATTTGGTGTAAGTGGTTTTGGTGTTGATTTTCCTGAAGAAACAAATTCACCTTTAAGTTCTAGTTTTAATCCTGGCGAAAGTTCAAATCCAATACTTTATCCACAGCAAGCAATGGGTTTTGGTCATCTTAAATCTAGTTATATGTTGATGCAGATAGGATTTACCTGGGCTTACAATATTTCAGATAATTTTTCAATCGGTTTACAACCAACATTTAATTATTCTGCATTAGAATTAGCACCAAATCCTATAGCGAGACCAAGCCAAACAAAGGGATATCCTACAAGTGAGGCTGCTGCTGCATATGGTTACGGTGGACAAGTTGGTTTATTTTATGATTCACATAGTGGATTTAAAATGGGTGCATCATATAAATCACAACAATATATGAGTGAAATGGAATTTGAGAGTAAATACCTTGATGGATCAGATGCGGATTCTCCTTTATATACAATGAATTTTCCTGCAATTTATTCTGTAGGTTTAGGGTATTCAAAAGGTATCGTTGATTTTGCATTAGATTATCGTTATGTTGACTATGAAAATACAGAAGGATTTATAGAAAGTGGTTGGGAAATTGCTGAGGAAGGTCCTTTTACAGGTTTTCCTACTGGTGCTGTAAATGGTTTTGGTTGGCAAAATATGTCAATTGTTTCAGCAGGTTTACAATTAAAAGCAATCGAAAAAGTACCTTTCCGTTTTGGATATACTTATAGTACAAATCCAATTAAGGATGAATTAGCATTCTACTCAGTCCCTGCAACTGCAATTATAGCACATGCTTTCCAATTTGGATTTAGTATCTTATTTAGTGACAGCTTTTCTCTCGATGCAGTATATCATTATGGAATGAGTGATGGTAAAACATCAGGCAATTTATTAAATCCAACTCCTGCAATGGACTTTAATGGAGATGGTTTTCCTGACGGACCTTGGGATGCTACAAATAACCCTTTGGGTAAAATCCCTGGCAGTGAAGTTGCTTATGATATGAATACCCATATGTTTATGCTTGGACTTAGCTTCAATTTTGGAGGAAAAGATGCTGATGCTGATGGTGTAAAAGACAAAGAAGATGCTTGTCCTGAAGTTTACGGATTAGAAGCTTTTAACGGTTGCCCGGATTCTGATGCCGACGGTATTCAAGATTCTGCAGATGCTTGCCCTAACACTCCTGGTTTAGCAGCTTTAAACGGATGCCCTGATAGTGATGGAGATGGATTTAGTGATCAAGATGATTATTGTCCTGATGTTGCAGGATTAGAGCAATTTAACGGTTGTCCGGATAGTGATGGTGATGGTGTTATGGATAAAAATGATAACTGTCCTAATGAAGCAGGTTTGGTTGAGAATAGTGGTTGTCCTATGTTAGATGCAGACGGTGATGGTATTGCTGATGCAGATGATAATTGCCCTAATATTGCTGGTATGTCAGAAAATAATGGTTGTCCTGTTGTAACAGAAGAAGTACAAAAAGAAATTACAGATCTTGCTAGAGCAATATATTTTAATACAGGTAAATTTACTTTTACTGATGAAACTAAAGTAAGATTAGATAAAATCAATACTATTTTAGGTGACTTTCATACTACAAATTTTGTTGTAGAAGGCCATACAGATAGCTCAGGTAGTAATGAAATAAACAAAAAATTATCACAACAACGTTCAGATGCTGTTATGCAAGCTCTTGTACAAGCAGGTTTTCCTGCAAGTATGATTAAATCTATTGGATATGGAGAAGAAAATCCAATAGGAGATAATAATACTAAAAAAGGAAAACAAGAAAATCGTAGAGTTGAGATTCGCGCTGAAAAATAAATTTATTTTTATCAGATTTTAAAACCGCCGAAAGGCGGTTTTTTTGTTGATGTTCATTTTGATTGTTTCACTATACCTAAGAAAAACTACTATTTTGATTAGTAACTAATCCCACTATTTAGTGAGATCTTTATTTTTGTAAAAATGTCAATAACTTTTATTGTATGATTTTGTAAAGCATTGTATTTTTGAGCATTCAAAATTTATAAGTGACAAATTATATCGACCAACTTAACGAGGCACAAAAACAAGCCGTTCTTCATAAAGAAGGGCCTATGATTATTATAGCCGGAGCAGGTTCAGGTAAAACAAGAGTGCTTACTTATCGTATTGCTTATTTGATGCAGCAAGGCGTTGATCCGTTTAATATTTTGGCTTTAACTTTTACAAATAAAGCAGCACGTGAAATGAAAACTCGTATTGCTCAGATTGTTGGACAAAGTGAAGCTAAAAATTTATGGATGGGAACATTTCACAGCGTTTTTGCCAGAATTCTTCGTAGTGAAGGAGAAAAAATTGGTTTTCCATCAAATTTTACAATTTATGATACTCAAGATTCAGTTAGATTATTGACTTCAATTATAAAGGAGATGGGTCTTGAAAAAGAAAAATACAAACCTAAACAGGTTCTTGGCAGAATTTCACAATATAAAAATAGTTTAATTACAGTTAGAGCTTATTACAATAATTTAGAATTGATCGAGGCTGATAAAATGGCAGGGAGACCAAGATTAGGTGAGATCTATAAAGAATATGTTGATCGTTGTTTTAAATCCGGCGCCATGGATTTTGATGATTTATTATTAAGAACCAATGAGTTACTAACACGTTTTCCGGATGTATTGGCAAAATATCAGGAAAGATTTCGCTATATTTTGGTTGATGAGTACCAAGATACAAACCATTCTCAATATCTTATTGTAAGAGCACTTGCTGATAGATTTCAGAATATTTGTGTAGTGGGTGATGACAGTCAAAGTATTTATGCTTTTCGTGGTGCAAATATTCAAAATATTTTAAATTTTCAACGAGATTATGATGATGTAAAGATTTTTAAACTTGAACAAAATTACCGTTCTTCACAAAACATTGTAAATGCAGCCAATAGTGTTATCAATAAAAATAAAACTAAACTCGATAAAGAAATTTGGACAGCCAATACTGCAGGAAATAAAGTAAAAATTAAGCAAACTTTATCAGAAGGTGAAGAAGGAAGGTTTGTGAGTAGTTCAATTTTTGAGAATACGATGCAGCACCAAGTTAAAAATAGTGATTTTGCTGTATTATACCGTACAAATGCACAATCAAGAGCTATTGAAGATGCTTTAAGAAAAAAAGATATTCCATATATAATCTATGGGGGATTATCATTTTATCAACGTAAAGAGATTAAAGATACTTTAGCTTATTTAAGATTATTGGTAAATACAAATGATGAAGAGGCCTTAAAAAGAGTTATAAATTACCCTGCAAGGGGAATAGGTCAAACAACCATTGAAAAACTTACAGTTGCGGCCAATCATTATAAAAAATCAATTTTTGAAATTTTAGAAAACCTTGACAAGATTGAATTAAAGATCAATTCAGGAACAAAAATTAAGTTGCAAAATTTTGTAACAATGATCAAAAGTTTTCAGGTTGAAGCACAAACTAAAAATGCTTATGAGATCACTGATTTTATCTTAAAAAAAACGAGATTGATAAAAGATCTTGAGACAGATGGAACACCTGAAGACATAAGTAGAGTTGAAAATGTACAAGAGTTGCTCAATGGTATAAAAGATTTTATTGAAGTTCAGGAAAATAAGGATAATGATTCATTAGCATTTTTTTTGGAGGATGTAGCATTAGCAACTGATTTTGATAATAAAAAAGATGATAAACCCAGAGTTTCATTGATGACCATTCATTTGGCAAAAGGATTGGAATTTCCTTACGTTTATATTGTAGGTTTAGAAGAAAACTTATTTCCATCTGCTATGAGTATGAATACCCGTAGTGAAATTGAAGAAGAACGTCGTTTGTTCTACGTAGCTTTAACTCGTGCTGAAAAACAAGTTTATTTATCATTTGCTAATTCAAGATATCGTTGGGGAAAATTAGTAGATTGTGAGCAGAGTAGATTTATAGAAGAAATTGATGAAAATTTTGTAGAGTTTATTTCTTCAAAACGATCTATTACGCAGCTCAATAGATTTGTAGATGAAGATATTTTTGGCTCGGTACCTCAAAATAAAATTCGTTTTAAAAAGCCTCTTAGTAAAACATCAACTAAAAAGAGATCAAAACCTGAAAAGAAAATTAATGTCAGTCCACCCAAAAATCTAAAAAAAATTGATTCAATTTCAGCATCTTCATCCAATTTGTTTGATAACAGTTTAATAGCTGGAAATATTGTTAAACATGCTAAATTTGGGAAAGGTGAAGTATTACAAATTGAAGGGAATGGCAATAATAAAAAAGCAGTGATAAAGTTTGAATCAGGTACCGTGAAAAACTTGTTGTTACATTTTGCAAAATTAAAAATAATAGGATAGAAATTTATTGTAAAACCTATTTATAATTGTTAATTTGCAGTCAGTTATTTTAATTAAAAAAAACAAAAAGAGTGTTAGATATAGAGTATAATTCGGACAGAGAAATTATGAAAATTCCGGAATACGGAAGGCATATTCAAAAATTGGTAAACTATTGTATATCAATTGAAGATGATGCTAAACGTAATAAAATGGCAAAAGCCATAGTAGATGTAATGGGTAATTTGCAACCTCATTTACGTGATGTTCCTGATTTTCAGCATAAGTTATGGGATCAATTGTTTATTATTTCTGATTATAAATTGAAGGTTGATTCACCTTACACTGAACCATCAAAAGAAGTTTTACAAGCAAAACCAGAACCATTAGCTTATCCAAAGTTAGCTTCCAAATATCGGTTTTATGGTAATAATATTCAAATAATGATTGATGCTGCTAATAAGTGGGAAGATGGTGAAATGAAAGATGCACTTATTTATACAATAGCAAATCATATGAAAAAATGCTATTTGAACTGGAATAAGGATACAGTTGAGGATAAAACTATCTTTAAACATTTACATGAACTTTCGGGTGGAAAAATAAGTTATAGTGAAAAGAATGAGGAACTATCAGAAAGTAAAAGTTTAATGCGGAAAAAAGTTAGTAGAACCAATTATAAAAGTAATTCAAAGCAATACAAGAAAAATCCAAAGTGGAAAAAATAGAACTTCATTAAACATTTTGTAAGATGTCAATATTTAAAATTGAAGGCGGTCATGAATTAAAAGGAGATATCACTCCTCAAGGCGCTAAAAACGAAGCTTTACAAATAATTTGTGCAACTCTTTTGACACCTGAAAAGGTTACCATAAATAATATACCGGATATTAGAGATGTAAATAAACTTATTTATATTTTAAGTGAATTAGGCGTAAAAGTAGAAAAGATAAAAAATAATACTTATACTTTTCAAGCGGATGAGATAGATATTGACTATTTAGAATCAGAGAAATTTAAAAAAGAAGGAGGTTCGCTACGAGGTTCTATTATGATTGTTGGACCTTTATTGACAAGGTTTGGGAAAGGATATATTCCAAAACCCGGAGGAGATAAAATTGGAAGAAGAAGATTAGACACTCATTTTGAAGGATTTATTAAGCTAGGAGCAAAGTTTAGATATAATAAAGATGAATACTTTTATGGAGTCGAGGCAAAAAGGTTAAAAGGAACTTATATGTTGCTTGATGAAGCTTCTGTTACCGGAACTGCAAATATCATTATGGCATCAGTTTTAGCAGAAGGTGAAACCATAATTTACAATGCAGCTTGTGAACCATATATTCAACAACTTTCAAAGATGCTGGTAAGCATGGGAGCAAAAATTGTTGGAATAGGCTCAAACAGATTGATCATTCAAGGTGTTTTATCATTATCAGGATGTGAGCATAACATATTGCCAGACATGATTGAAATTGGTAGTTGGATTGGAATGGCTGCAATGACAAGGTCAGAATTGACCATTAAAAATGTTAGCTGGGAGAATTTAGGCCAAATACCAAATGTATTTAAAAAATTAGGAATTAAGTTAGAAAAGAAAAATGATGATATATTTATCCCTAAACAAGAAAGTTACAAAATTCAAAGCGATCTGGATGATTCAATACTAACAGTATCTGATGCTCCATGGCCTGGTTTTACACCTGATCTGCTAAGTATAGTATTGGTGGTAGCAACACAAGCGAAAGGCAGTGTTTTGGTTCACCAAAAAATGTTTGAAAGCAGGTTGTTTTTTGTTGACAAATTAATTGATATGGGAGCAAAAATTATTTTATGCGATCCACATCGTGCAACAGTTATAGGTTTAAATCATGAATCTAGTTTAAGAGGAACTACACTTACATCGCCGGATATTAGAGCAGGAGTATCATTACTTATTGCTGCACTCTCTGCAACCGGTAAAAGTACTATTCACAATATCGAACAAATTGACAGAGGGTATGAAAAAATTGATGAAAGATTGAGAGCCTTAGGTGCAAAAATTGAAAGGATAAGCGATACTTTCTAATAAAATTTCCAAATATTATTTATTTAATTAAATGACAATGTGGCATATAATCGTGCTTGGCAATGATTTTGCTTTAATTTGTTCTAAGAAATAAAATTTAAGGTAAGATGACAATTAATAAAGATAATAATAAAGATATTGAAAAAGATTTTTATGGTGAAGATATGATAAATGAAGAGATTGATAATGATGATGAAGATTTTGAATATCAGGATGATAAAGTGGATGAAGTTGATGAAACAGATAAATTAAAAGACGAGGCTAAAAAAGAAAAAGATAACTTTTTACGTTTGTTTGCCGAATTTGAGAATTATAAAAAAAGGACTTCAAAAGAACGAATAGAGTTATTCAGTACTGCAAATAAAGAATTAATGACAGCTCTTTTGCCAATTTTGGATGATTTTGAACGTGGTTTAAAAGAAGTAGAAAAATCTGATGATAAAACATTATTAGAAGGAATGCAATTAATTTATAATAAATTTAAAAGTACATTAATCCAAAAAGGCCTAATAGATGCTGAAGCAAAACAGGGAGATGTATTTGATGCTGAAATTCATGAGGCTATATCACAAATTCCAGCACCATCAAAAAAGCTTAGAGGTAAGATAATTGATATTGTAGAAAAAGGGTATAAATTGGGGGAAACAATGATTAGATATCCTAAAGTTGTTATTGGAAATTAATATTAATTATAGTAATTAAAAAATTAAAACTTGTGAAAAAAGATTTTTATGAGATATTGGGGATAAGTAAAAATGCAAGTGCTGCCGAAATAAAGAAAGCATACCGTAAAAGAGCATTAGAAGATCATCCTGATAAGAACCCTGGAGATAAAGCTTCAGAAGAAAGATTTAAACAAGCTGCGGAAGCTTATGAGATCTTAAGTAATCAAGATAAGAAAGCCAAATATGATCAGTTTGGTCATTCAGCTTTTGAAAATGGAGGCCAAGGCGGCTTTGGAGGAAGTATGAATATGGAGGATATCTTTAGTCAGTTTGGAGATGTTTTTGGTGGTCATTTTGGCGGCGGATTTGGTTTTGGCGGTGGAGGTTCTAGACGAGCACGAATTAAAGGTAGTAATCTTAGGATTCGCGTTAAATTAGAACTGAAGGATATTCTAAATGGTGTTGAGAAAAAGGTTAAAGTTAAACGTTTGATAAAAGCGAAAGGTGTAACTTATAAAACATGTCAAACCTGTAATGGGCAAGGTAGTGTTACCCGAGTAACCAACACTATTTTAGGAAGAATGCAAACAGCTTCAACTTGCCCTACTTGTCAGGGTGTTGGTAAGATGGTTGATCATCGACCTGATAATGCTGATGCTAATGGAATGATCAATCAGGAAGAAACGGTTTCAATTAATATTCCCCCTGGTGTTACAGATGGTGTACAATTAAAAGTTACAGGTAAAGGTAACGAAGCGCCTGGTGAAGGAATTCCGGGAGATATACTAGTGGTGATTCAAGAGATTCATCATAAAAAACTAAAAAGAGAAGGTAGTAATTTACATTACGATTTGTATATTAACTTTTCAGAAGCAGTTTTAGGAACAACAAAAGAGATCGATGCAATATCAAGTAAAGTGCGTATTAAAATTGACGAGGGTACACAATCAGGAAAAATTTTACGATTACGTGGTAAAGGTTTGGAAAGCCTAGATCATTATGGAAAAGGAGATCTTTTAGTTCACATTAATGTTTGGACTCCTCAGAAGCTTTCTAAAGAGCAAAAATCTTTCTTCAACAAGATGAAAGATGATGTGAACTTTATACCAGATCCTTCCGATAAAGAGAAATCATTTTTTGAAAAAGTTAAGGATATGTTTTTATAACATATTTATTATCAAGTTTAAACAAATAAATATTAATTAATTAGGTATGATTTAATAAAATTTAATTATTATATTTGTTTCGCTGAATTAATAATTCAGCAACTTTTTCTTTTTCATAGCAATTTTCCCACTCTATTTTTGGAGTGGGTTTTTTAATACACAAAATGTGTTTTATTTATTTAATGTTAAAGAGCAGAATGATAAGAAGATAATACTATTATTAAGTTTTTTTATATTTTTTTAATAATAATTTGTGTAAAACACAATTTTATATGTAACTTTACAATTCCAAAAAATATTACTATTTATAGTAATATTCTTTTTCATAGCAATTTTCCCACTTTTGATTTTTCAAAAGTGGGTTTTTTTTTTATTTTTTGAATTGTTATTCTTATTTTTGTATAAAAGTAGATCGTCTTATCGCTCCGCCCATGGCAGGAGAGGAAAGTCCGGACACCTTAGAGTAGCATAGCGGATAACATCCGTCATCACGCCACTGGCGTGAAAGGACAAGTGCAACAGAAAGCAAGTACAGTCAGGCTGTAGTGAAACCAGGTAAACTCTATGCGGTGTAATGCTAAGTAAATTGGAGCTCCGGTATTTATCGGATAAGAGTTACTCGCTCGATTTTAATGGGTAAGCAGCAACAATTGTAAAGTAATTTGCAATGTAGATAAATGATAAGAATTATGATCCCGATAGCTATCAGGATCGTGATACAGAATCCGGCTTACAGATCTACTTTTATTTTTTATTATATTCATAAAAAATACACTTATTTAGGCTATATTATTATTATATAATCATTATAACGTAATGGTAATATTTATATAATAATAATAGACACTTATTTTTATTAATATTTTAAATTAGTAGTAAATTTTGTAATTTTGTGTTCCTTTTTAGGTATTTAACATTCATTAAAAAAACTCATATTATGGCATTTGATATAGAAATGATAAAAGCAGTTTACAATCGTATGACAGAACGTGTTGACGCTGCTCGTAAAATGGTTGGAAAACCATTAACTCTAGCTGAAAAAATATTGTACAATCATCTTTGGGATGGAAAGACCAAACATGTTTTTAAAAGAGGTGTTGATTATGTTGATTTTGCTCCTGACAGGATTGCTTGCCAAGACGCTACGGCGCAAATGGCATTATTGCAATTTATGCAAGCAGGAAAGAAAAAAGTTGCTGTTCCTACCACGGTTCATTGTGACCATTTAATTCAGGCAAAAGTAGGAGCAGATAAGGATTTGCAAAATGCAATTAATACAAGTAGCGAGGTTTTTAATTTTTTAGGATCGGTTTCTAATAAATATGGAATAGGTTTTTGGAAGCCTGGAGCAGGAATTATTCATCAGGTTGTTTTAGAAAATTATGCATTTCCTGGAGGAATGATGATCGGTACAGATTCACATACTGTTAATGCGGGTGGTTTGGGTATGATCGCAATTGGGGTTGGAGGAGCAGATGCTGTAGATGTTATGGCCGGGATGGCTTGGGAATTAAAATTTCCGAAATTGATCGGTATTAAATTAACTGGGAAGTTAAGTGGATGGACAGCTCCAAAAGATGTTATATTAAAAGTGGCAGGCATTTTAACTGTTAAAGGAGGTACTGGTGCAATTGTTGAGTATTTTGGAGAAGGAGCTAAAGCTATATCTGCTACGGGAAAAGGAACTATTTGTAATATGGGTGCTGAAATTGGAGCAACCACTTCAACTTTTGGTTATGATGAGTCTATTGAACGTTACTTGAGAGCGACAGGAAGAACAGAAATTGCTGATGAAGCAAATAAAATAGCGCCTTATTTAACTGGCGACGATGAAGTATACGCAAACCCTGAACAATATTTTGATGAAGTAATTGAAATTAATTTATCAGAACTTAAACCATATATCAATGGTCCTTTTAGTCCTGACCTCGCAACAGCTGTTGGTGAAGTTAATGCTAAAGCCACTAAAAATGGTTGGCCATTGGAAGTGGAATGGGGATTGATAGGTTCATGTACCAACTCATCATATGAAGATTTGTCAAGAGCAGCTTCTATAGCAAAACAAGCAGTAGATAATAATATTGTTGCAAAAGCTGAGTTTGGAATAAATCCGGGCTCCGAACAAGTAAGATACACTGCTGAACGAGATGGATTGTTAGAAATTTTTGAAGATCTTGATGCCAAAATATTTACCAATGCCTGTGGACCATGTATCGGACAATGGGCAAGGGAAGGAGCAGATGAACAAAAGAAAAACTCAATTATTCACTCTTTTAACCGAAATTTCTCAAAAAGAGCTGATGGGAATCCAAATACGCATGCCTTTGTAGCATCTCCTTCAATGGTTGCGGCAGTTGCAATTTCAGGTAGACTTGATTTTAACCCAATGACTGATAAATTGATCAATAGAGATGGAGTAGAAGTGATGTTGGAAGAACCAACAGGTTTTGAATTACCTCCAAAAGGATTTGATGTTAAGGATCCTGGATATGTAGCACCAATAGTGGATGGTTCTGAAATTAAAATAGGAGTAGATACCAAGTCTAAAAGATTGCAATTACTTACACCATTTGAACCGATAGAAAACGAAATTGAAGGAGCAAAATTATTGATTAAAGCTTTTGGTAAATGTACAACTGATCATATTTCAATGGCTGGTCCTTGGTTGCGTTTTAGAGGTCATCTAGATAATATTTCAAATAATATGTTAATAGGAGCTGTAAATGCTTTTAATAAAGAAACAAATAAAGTTAAAAATCAATTGACAGGTGAATATGGAGAAGTGCCTGATACAGCAAGAGCTTATAAAAAAGCTGGAGTTTATTCTATTGTTGTTGGTGATCATAATTATGGAGAAGGTTCATCGCGCGAACATGCGGCAATGGAGCCTCGCCATTTAGGAGTTGCAGCCGTAATTGTGAAATCATTTGCAAGAATTCATGAAACAAATTTGAAAAAGCAAGGAATGTTAGGATTAACATTTGCAAATGAAAGTGATTATGATCTGATAAAAGAAGATGATACTTTTAACTTTGTTGATCTGAATGAATTTGCTCCTGAAAAACAATTGACATTGGAAATTCTCCATGCAAATGGAAGTAAAGATACCATCAAATTAAACCATACCTATAATGACAATCAGATAGAATGGTTTAAAGAAGGAAGTGCTTTAAATTTAATTAAAAAGCAGAATAAATAGATTGTTTCTTTTGAAAAGAAATAGATTTAAAAAAAAATACCCAGCAAAATTAATTTGCTGGGTATTTTTGGCTTGTATAATTTCACTAACTATCAGCAGCCATCAAAAACATAGGTTTCATTTCAAACCTATGATAATGAGGTCTTAATCTCTCTATATTGTAGTATTTTTCAACATTTACAATTTTTTTAGTGCTGGTTACAACATCTAAAGGGACGTCATCATATCGCCCATTTTTTAGTACAACTAAACGACCGTGAAATCCTCCAAGAATAAGATCTAATGCAAGATTACCATACGCCATAGGAACAATAGAATCTACTGCATCAGGATCGCCTCCTCTAACCAGATAACCAAGTTTTTGGTTGATAATATTAATGGTATTACCATTGTTGAATTTAGCTGTATGACTTTTGATTCCTGCTGAGATCATATCACCAACTCCTCCTAATTTAGCATGACCAAACATATCTTTTTCAGCATTCTGATAAATCATTTCTCCTCCCTTAAATAAGGTTCCTTCAGAAGCTAGAACAACAGAATATTTACTTGGATTGTTATTTCTATCCTGAACTAATAATTCTGTAAGGTGTTCAATGTCAAAATTATATTCAGGGATCACACATCTGTTAGCGGCGCCAGCCATTGTAGGTAACATGGCTGTAAAACCAGCATACCTACCAAATACTTCCATTACCAAAATTCTTTCATGAGATCCAGCAGACGTTCTTAAATTATTTGTAATAGAAATTGTTCTTGTAACACAAGTACTAAATCCAATACAGTAATCCGTACCAGGAACATCATTATCCATTGTTTTGGGAATTGCAACAACTTTAACACCTTCTTTGTACATTCTTACTCCGTAACTTAA
>JAUWUU010000059.1 GCA_030617765.1 Flavobacteriia bacterium
TTCATGATAGAAAAGATTTTAATAAAGCTATTAAAGGTGCAACAGGTTCTTTTTTAGGTTTTTTAGCTTCAACAACTTTAAAATTTATTGTAAGTCTAATTTTTCTTGGTTTTTTTATTTCAACGGCTATTGAATATTGGGACTTAATAGTTTAAATTAATATTGTTATTATTTACTTTTAATTCTTTTAAAGAATTTATATTTATACTTTATTAAATCAACAAATCCAAACATGTTTAAGAATCCAAAAATATACCAATTTCTATTTGCAATATTTCTATCACTAACTATTTATTCTGTATTTAATTATTTTAATTATCAGAAAAATAGAACTGAAAATGCTATTAAATTGGGCGAAAGCAAAAGAGATGAAATTAAGGAAGAAATAGCAAAATTATTCAACTCTATTGAAGAGATTACTACTCAATTAGGAGAGAAATTATCTGATAAAAATCTATCAAAATATCAAATAGAAAATCTTATTAAAAAAACTGCTAAAAAACATGATTTCTGTTTAGGTATTACTGCTGCTTACGAACCTGTTTATAAAGATACCGCTAAGATATTATATGCCCCATTTTATATTCAGGCAATTGATGATATTAAATATATTGAAGAAAGTTATGATTACACCATTGATAGTATAGAAACCAACAAATGGTACACTCAAATTATTAAAAATCAAAAAGGTAGCTGGAGTAAGCCATTTATAGCGCAAGTGGCACAAGAGTTGGTTGTTGAATATGGGGTTCCGGTTTATACAAAAGATAATAAAGGGAATAAAGCAATAAACGGAATGGTTTCTCTTACGATATCTTCGGCTCATATTTCAGAATATTTACATAAAATTTCTTTAGGAAAAACTGGATTTGCATTTATCTCAACAAAAGATAATTTATTAATTGCACATCCAAGTACCGAGTTGTTATTAAATCCTAAAGACCGAAAAAAAGCCTTAGAAAAACACCCTGAAAGAAAACAAATGTTGACAGAAAAAGAAGGACATTTTACTTCATCTAGTTTATATATTCAAGAAGAATCTGAATTTTTCTTTACCGAAATCAATAAAAATTTAGTCTTATCTGTTATTATCCCAATGCATGACTTATTAGATTCAACTAATTTGCTTAAAAAGAAATTAATTTATATTTCTATTTTTTTAACACTCACTATTATATTTTTTCTAATTTTTTCACTTAGAGTTTGGGAGGGGAATACAAAGCTTTTATGGTATTTTTCCGTTTCTATCTCTTTACTTTTCTTATTAAATATTTTCTTTTTCTGGTACCTTAATCAAGATGTTGATTATATTAATAACAGTCTGGGAGATGAGGAAATTAAAAGCAGAATTGCAATTGATAATTATTTGAAAAATCGCGATACAGATTTAAAATTAATAGATTTAAAAGCAAAATCTGTGGAAGTTCCAACAGGGATATTTTTATATGATATTGACTTTAAAAATGCTTATGACGTTGCAATTATTGGTAAAATATGGATGAAGATACCAGATAGTATTGATGTTAAAGTAAATCCGATTTTTGTATTTCCACAGGCATCTGCAACCGGTATATCTGTAAGGGTAAGACCTTTAATTGAGAAAAAGCATATTAAAAATTATTGGTTTTATAGATATGATTTTAACGCCACTATACAATTTGATTTTGATTATTTACACTACCCTCTAAATCTTAAAAAATTAGATTTGCAAATTAAATATCCACTAATTGATGATAATATTGTATTAACGCCTGATTTACAATCTTATGACTTTGTGAATCCATCTTCAAAACCAGGAATTAGCAATGATATCTATATACCAGATCATACAATTATTTCTTCTTATTTCACTTTTGATGAACATAATTTTAATTCGAATTTAGGAAGTGACGACTTTAAAGGACTTAAAGAAACACCTATCCTTACGTTTAATATCTTAATGAAAAATATAGTAATCAATCCAATAATTTCTAATATTGTTCCTGTTTTTATTATTGCAATTATGCTTTTTTTATTACCGTTTACTATTGAAAAGACAAATGGAGAAATTAAAGAAGGTGGAGCTTTAAATATTGTGCAGGCTGCTGGAGGTTTCTTTTTTGTTTTAATTATTGCACATATACAGCTTAGAAATTCTATTGAAACTCCAGGACTTACCTATTTAGAAAGTTTGTATTTTATCATGTATCTTATGTTGGCAATAATGGCATCATCTGTATTATTATATATCAAAACCAATAAATATCCCCTTTTAGAATACAAACATAATCTTATTTTTAAATTAAGTTTTTGGCCTATATTACTTATTGGTTTTTATTTAATTACACTGTTTATCTTTTATTAATGATACAATTTTCCATTTATGCTGGCTTGATTGCAGCAATGTTCCACGTAATTACAGGTCCGGATCATTTGGCAGCCGTTACGCCTTTTGCTATTGAATCTAAGAAGAAAGCCTGGAAAGTTGGTTTATTCTGGGGCTTAGGACATTTATTTGGTATGATCTTTATTGGTGTATTATTTATCCTTTTTAAGGATTTTATCCCAATTGAAAAAATATCTAAATACAGTGAACAATTGGTAGGTATTGTTTTGATTTTCATCGGAATATGGGCATTCTATCAAATCTTCTCAAAAAATAAAAACCATAAACATTTGCATGTACACAGTGAGTCAGCTCCGGTAATTCATACCCATGATCACGAACATTCACATAAAAAAAATCATCAGCATAAACACACAAACTCTGTTAAAAAGAATTATTTCTCTTCCTTTTCGGTAGGAATTTTACACGGTTTGGCTGGAATTGCACATTTTATACTATTTATCCCAATATTAGGTTTTACTGAAAAAACTGATGCTTTACAATATATTTTAGGCTTTGCAACAGGTACAGTTTTAGCCATGACAGTTTATGCCTTAACAATTGGTAGAATTGCTTCTTTGGCAAATCAAGAACACAATGAAGATTTTTATAGAGGTATTCGGTTGGCTGGAGGTATCTTTGCCATTATTATTGGTATTTATTGGATATTTAGTAATTAATTTAATACAAATAAAAAAAAGCTGTCAAATTTAGAAATTTGACAGCTTTAAATATTTAAATATTATTTTGTTTTAAAACCATGTTTTTTGGTTTAACTGATACATCTCATAAAATTCATCATCAGTTTTTGTAAGGTATATAATTCCTTCAATCAAACCAATAATTCCCATAACACTACCTCCAATACCACAAGTAAGAATTGTTACAAGCAACATGATCATACCTTCTTTTTGGTATCCTAAAACAAATTTATGAACACCAAAAGCACCTAATAAAATACCCAGTATACCAGCAATAAGTTTTTTGTTTTCTTGTACCGGTTGTAAAGCCTTTCCTTGTTCATCTACTACTTCCATAAATTTTATTTAATCCCTTTCGGGGATGACAGTTTGACTTTGCTTAGTGCGGGTTATTTAAGCGGTTACCTTTTTGTAAAACCAAGAGGAATTCTTTTGATTAGAACCAAGGTTTTTTATTCTTTTGATACGTATTATAAAACTCTTCATCACTTTTTGTCAAGTAAATAATCCCTTCAATAAAACCTATCAATCCAACTACCCATGCTAATAATCCCAGGCTGAAAATTCCTAAAATAATAGTAGCAACAAGCATAATTATCCCTTCTTTATTATATCCTAAAACAAATTTATGCACTCCTAAAGCACCAAAAATAATTCCTAAAATACCTGCAAGGACTTTTTTATTACCTTTATTAGATGTTAAGTCTTCGTAAGCATCTTTGGCACCTTTGGTAAATTCATTAGCTGTTGATTTTGCTTCGTTCTGAAAATCTTTCGTTCCTTCATCAATATCATCAATAATATCTTTAGCACCTTTTTTGAATTTATCAGCACCTTCTTTAAAATCCTCTTTTAGATCATCCGTTTCAATTCCAATGTCTTCAGCAAGACCTTTTGCGCCTTTTTTGATTTTTTTAGCAGCTTTCTTCATTTCATCAGAAACTTTATCGGCTGTTTTAGAAGCGTCATCTACCATTTTACTAGCTTCTTTTTCAACTTTTTTTGCAGTCTTTTTAGTAGTTTTTGTTGCTTTCTTAGTTTCTTTTTTTACTTCATCAGCCACTTCTTTAATAGTTTTCTTAGTGTCATCAGCAATATTATCTGCTACTTTCTTAGAACTTTTTGTCGCTTTATTTACTTCTTTTTTTACATCATCAACAATTTTCTTTGCATCTTCAATTGCATCCTTTTCTAATTTGGTAAGTTTTTTTGCCATAATAAGGAGTTTAGTTTAAATTAATTATACATACAAAGCTATAAAAATTATATTTCAAATCCTAAGCTTTAAAAAATTCTGTATTTTTGAATAATCCTAAACAAGAATTATGAAATCTGATCTAAAAATTGGTGTATTTGGTGGAGGTAGCTGGGCTACTGCTATTGTTAAAATGCTTTCAGAAAATATGAATGAAATTGGATGGTATATGCGTAGTGTTTATGTTTCTGAACATATCAAACGCAATAAGCACAATCCTAATTATCTGAGTTCAGCTGAATTTGATCCTGAAAAACTTAAATTTACCAATAATATTAATGAAATGATTACTTATGCTGATTATCTCATATTCGCAATACCCTCTGCATTTTTAAAAGAAGAATTGGATAAAATTACTGTTCCGCTTGATGGAAAAGTTATTTTTTCGGCAATTAAAGGTATTGTGCCTGAAACCGGATTGATCGTTGGTGAGCATTTTCACAAATTTTTAAATGTTTCGTTTAAAAATTTTGGTGTTATTACCGGACCCTGTCATGCAGAAGAAGTTGCCATGGAAAGATTGTCCTACTTAACAATTGCCAGTCGTGATGAAGAAAAAGCCAAAATACTTGCTGATCATATATCAAGCAGGTACATGAAAACAAAAATATCAGATGATATTATTGGAACTGAGTATGCTGCAATGTTAAAAAATATTTATGCCATTGCTGCAGGGATTGCACATGGTTTAAGTTATGGAGATAATTTTCAGGCGGTATTGATGTCTAACTCTATTCGCGAAATGAAACGCTATATAAAAAAAGTACATAAAATGAAACGAAATATCAATAATTCAGCCTATTTAGGAGATTTATTGGTTACAGGATATTCAGTATTTAGTCGCAATAGGATGTTTGGAAATATGATTGGAAAAGGATATACTGTTAAATCTGCTATGCTAGAGATGAGTATGATCGCAGAGGGTTACTACGCTACCAAAAGTGCCTATAATATCAATCAAAAAATGGTGCTAAAACACCAATTATTGACACTGTTTATGCTATTCTTTACGATAATAAAGACGCTAAAAAAGAGTTTCAGAAATTAACGGAATTATTGAATTAGTTTAATGAAGAAATTTGTTCTCTTTTTTATCATTATTCATTCAATAAATCTATCTGCACAAAAAATTAAAGGCATTGTGCTTGATAAATTAAATGACAAACCCATTGAAAACGTAAATATTTATTTTGACAACACATCAACAGGCGCAAAGACAGATAAAAAAGGTCGTTTTAGACTAAATTCCTCTCCAAGAGATCTAAAAAACAACTCAATAATAATTTCACATATCAGCTATACAACAAAAACAATTCTATATAGTAAAAATCTAAAAACCGACACAATTTATCTAGATCAAAAAAACAGGGTGCTTAATGAAGTTCAACTTGCTGAAAATAAAAAATTAAAGAACAATTTAAATTTCCGAAAATTAGCAGTCCTGCCAAAAAATATTCACTCCTTTGCATCCCTACTTATAGATGATAAAATCTATATTTTTGGTGGTGATTTAACTTATAAAGTTGATGCATATAGAAAAGCCCTAGATGAATTTGATTATCATCAAAATAACTCATTGCAAGCTTTTTTTCACAATGTTTTCTTATCGAGTCAACCTATGTTTCAAGATTTTAATAATGAATTATTTATTTATGACATCAATGCTGACCAATGGAATAAAGAAGATATCGGACTTAGTAAAAGAGCGTACCACAATATAAACTATGATAAGGATAATAATAAAATTTATATCTTGGGTGGTAAACGCTTATCCAAAAGTAAACGTTTTGAATATTTAGAAGAAAATATTGAGGTCTTTGATCTTAATACTAAAAGTATAAAAATTGACAAAACCAACCCTCATCAAGCTGTTAATTTTGAATCCTTCATTTATAAAAATAATCTGATCGTAATGGGAGGCTCAATTAAAGTAAAGAAAAATAAAGAAAAGATCTATTCAAATAAAATTCATTTATGCGATCTAAAAAAAGGTTTATGGTATCATATTGGGAATATGCCTGAGGCAAAAGAAACAAATGGAGTGTTGATAGGAGATAAAATATATTTCTTTGGAGGATACAATAAAAAACCATTAACTCAAATTGAATCATTTGATCTAATAACAGGTAAATGGGGTGTTGAGGGTGACTTATTTACCGGAGTTAGCAGGCCGGCAATTGCAAAAAATGGCGATACAATTTATTTATTTGAAAACGGAATTATTTTTACTTACAATACCCTAACCAAGAATCTAACAGAATACCATATCAATATATTATTAGAAGCATCTAATATGTATTTTACCAATAACAAATTGTTTATTTTAGGAGGATCTTATCAAGATGAATTTTCAAATATACCCTCAAAAGATCTTTTTAGTATTGATATAGATGAATTTGAAAATTCAAGAATTCATAAAATTAGTACTTTATAAATATATCCTACAAAAACACTAAGACCTTGTAGCCTTATTTTACTCCTCCCAATTCATACTTTTAATTACAGCTTTTTTCCATTTTTTATACATTTGATCTCTTTTATCATCTTCCATTTCAGGAATAAACTCTTTTTCAATTTTTCTATTCTTTAAAATATCTTCTTTCTTCCATAAACCTATACCAATTCCAGCAAAATATGCCGCTCCTAAAGCAGTTGATTCAATTATTTCGGCGCGTTCTACTTTTGTATTTAAAATATCTGCCTGAAATTGCATTAAGTAATTATTTGCCGAAGCTCCACCATCTACTTTTAAAGATTTTAATTTTACTTTTGAATCTTCCTGCATTGCATGGATCAGGTCTTTACTTTGATAGGCAATTGATTCTAATGTTGCTTTTATCAGATGGTTTTTTGTAGTATCTCTTGTTAAACCGAATATTGCACCTCGTGCATCCATATCCCAATATGGCGCTCCTAAACCCGAAAAAGCAGGTACAACAATAACTGAACTATCTTCTTTTACCTCATTTGCATAAAACTCTGTTTCTTCTGCCCTATCAATTATTTTTAATCCGTCACGTAACCATTGAACAGCGGCTCCGGCAATAAAAACACTACCCTCCAATGCATAATATATTTCATTATCTAAACCCCAGGCAATCGTTGTAAGCAAACCATTTTCCGAATATTGAGGTTTTTTACCTGTATTCATCAGTAAAAAACAACCTGTACCATAAGTATTTTTAACATCGCCTTTTTTAAAGCATGCCTGACCAAAAAGTGCAGCTTGTTGATCTCCTGCGATTCCGGTAATAGGAATTAAATTTTCACCTAAAGTGAAATCACCAAAATGATGACTTGATGGATATACCTCAGGCAACATACACTTTGGTATATCAATTATTTCTAATAATTTTTCATCCCATTTCAAAGTATTGATATTATACAACATGGTACGAGATGCATTGGAATAATCAGTTGCATGAACTTTTCCATCAGTCATTTTCCAAAGTAACCAGGTATCAATAGTTCCAAAAAGTAATTCGCCATTTTTAGCCTGTTCCTTTGCATTGGGCACATTATCTAAGATCCATTTTATTTTAGTTGCCGAAAAATATGAATCAATTACCAATCCTGTATTTTTATTTACATACGCTTCTAAACCTTGTTTTTTTAGAATTTTACAATACTCCGTTGTTCTAACATCCTGCCAAACAATGGCGTTATAAATAGGTTCTCCGGTTGTTTTATTCCAAACAATAGTTGTTTCGCGTTGGTTTGATATACCAATGGCTGCAATTTGATTCGGATGAATATCCTTTTCTTTAATTATATCTTTTATTGTTTGAATTTGAGTATTATAGATCTCTATGGGATGTTGCTCTACCCAACCATGATTTGGATAAATTTGTTCTGTTTCTTGTTGTGAAATTCCACGAATCTCTGCTTTTTCATCAAACAATATAGTTCTCGAACTTGTGGTACCTTGATCTAAGGAAATAATGTATTTTTTCGACATTTTTAATTTATTTTTTCAGATCTATAATCTTTTATTGCAGCAAAGACCAAAACAATTACTGCTATTATAATTATAATCCAATATTTAATTTGAAGATCATTTTCATATAATATTTTATAAACTGCACTTCCTAATAAGCCCCCAATAAATGGTCCAAAAAAAGGTATTGGAGCATATTTCCAGTCAGAACTTCCTTTCCCTCTAATGGGCAGTAAAAAATGTGCTACCCGAGGACCAAAATCTCTTGCGGGGTTGATTGCAAATCCGGTTGTACCGCCAAGTGAAAACCCAATAGCCATAATTAATGCACCAACTACCAAAGGATTTAATCCCTCAGTAAAATCATTTGTACCAATAAAAAGTAAACCAAAAATTAAAATTGCAGTAGCAACCATTTCACTTACAAAATTATGAATATAGGAACGTATCGCCGGAACAGTACTAAAAACAGCTAGTTTAGAGACTTTATCTTCTGTTTTCGACCAATGTGGTATATAAAAAATCCACACCAAAACAGCACCGCTAAAGGCACCTAATATTTGTGCTGTGATATATCCAAAAACTTTATCCCAAGGAAATTCTCCTGCAAAAGCAAAACTCAAAGTTACGGCCGGATTGATATGCGCTCCACTAATACTACCCACAGCATAAATTGCAAAAGTAACACCAATACCCCAGGCAATAACTATTGTAATCCAACCATCATTTTCTGCCTTAGATTTTTTTAATACAGATCCTGCAACAACACCACCACCAAATACGATAAGTAAAAAAGTTCCTATAAACTCTGCTAAATAGACTGACATAAAAATAATTTATATTTCTTAATCAGTAAATCTACATTTTATTTTTTATATATTTCAGTATCTAAAAAAATGCAAACTAGAAAAAACTAAATAATTAAAAGGAATTTACTTTCGATTCTTTCTTTTTTTTGCCTGATAATAAAAAAAATAGGCAAGGGCAACTAAAACAACAAAGGGGAGATAAGTACCAATAACTACACCTATTTCATAACCTTTGTCAGGGGCATTTTTCATTTTTTCTTCAATATCAACTTGAAGGAGAAGTAATAATGGTATTAATTTCATTTTTTGAATTTATATTGTAGATTATCTTTTATTTTTTAAATTTCTTCAAAGCATTTTTTGTGAATTCTGACAAAACCAATCTACCACTTATTTCAGCATTTTGAGTTAATAATTCATCCCAATGATCTGTGTCATGCCATAATATTTTTTTCATCTCTATCATAGCTTCTATATTGTAACTTGCCAAGTTTTTGGTTAAGATATCAATAACTTCATCCATATCTTTAGATTTTTCAAAGACTCTGGCAAACAAACCTTTATCTTTAGCCCAATACGCTGTTTTCCAATTAGTCGCATCAATGCTCAATTCGCTTAAACCAGAAACGCCAATTTTACGCTCAACTGCTGGAGCTATTACAAAGGGTCCAATACCAATACTGAATTCCGAAAGCTTTACATCAGCATTTTCAGTAGCAAAACAATAATCAGTAGCGGCAATAACTCCAACTCCCCCACCAACTGATTTACCCTGAACACGTCCAATGATCAATTTAGGACATTTGCGCATGGCATTAATCAGTTTAGCAAAACCAGAAAAAAATTGTTTTCCGTCTTCCATAGTATTGATTGTAAGCAATTCATCAAAAGATGCACCCGCGCAAAAGGTTTTTTCTCCTTCACTTTGCAATACAATTACATTAACCTCCTTATCATTTCCAACACGATCAATGGAATCGACCAATCTCTTCAACAACTCACTCGGAAATGAGTTGCTGGCAGGATGATAGAAAGTAATGGTTGCTACTTTATTTTGTATATGTACTTGAATTGTGCCTGAACTCATAATGATGCTTTTAGATTTAAGTTAAAGATCCCCACTTTCGTGGAAATGACATTTTTCTAAGAAACGCCATTGGTTGTTACACTTCTATCAATTTTTCTTACCAAGCCTTGTAAAACCTTACCAGGACCTACTTCAGTAAATTCGGTTGCTCCGTCAACTATCATTTGTTGAATGGTTTGTGACCATCTTACGGGGGCTGTTAATTGAGCTATTAAATTTTCTTTTATCTCAGCAGCGCCATTTACAGCTCTTGCCGTTACGTTTTGATAGATCGGGCAGTTTGGCTCACTAAATGTTGTATTTTCAATAGCTGCTGCTAATTTTTCTCTGGCAGATTCCATCAGAGGAGAGTGAAATGCACCACCTACGGGTAGGACTAATGCCCTGCGAGCACCAGATTCTTTTAAAATTTCACAAGCAAGGTCAATGGCTTTAATTTCACCGGAAATAACCAGTTGTCCCGGACAATTATAATTTGCCGGTACTACAATACCTTGTGTTTGCATACAGATCTCTTCAACTATATCATTCTCTAAACCTAAAACTGCTGCCATGGTTGAAGGCTCAATTTCACAAGCTTTTTGCATCGCTAAAGCACGTTGAGAAACTAGTTTAAGCGCAGACTCAAAATTTAAAACACCATTGGCAACCAATGCAGAAAATTCACCTAGTGAATGACCTGCCACCATATCAGGTTTAAAATCATCACCCAAAATTTTGGCTAAAATCACAGAATGTAAAAATATTGCAGGTTGGGTAACTTTGGTTTGTTTAAGATCTTCTGCCGTTCCTTTAAACATGATATCGGTAATTTTAAAACCTAAAATATCATTGGCTCTGTTAAAATATTCTTGGGCTAAAGCTGATTTTTCAAATAGATCCAAACCCATTCCTGAGAATTGAGCCCCTTGTCCGGGAAAAATATATGCATGCATTTAGTTTAATTTTACAAATGAAATACAAAAATAGGAAAATTATTCTGACTCATTCAGGTCTTCGACATTGAAAGGTCTATTGTAATTAACAAATATTAATTATTGATATTAATTTGAGTCAAGGGTTAGAGTATTGAACTAATATATGTAAAAGCTAATCTCTCATAAAATAGTAAAAACTCAATTCAATGCCCTTTCAAATTCTTTCCAAAAAGAGGTAAAAGATTTTGTAACAACTTCAGCGTTATTAATCGTTATAGGAACTTTTAGAGCAAGTGGTGCAAATGCCATTGCCATTCGATGATCATTATAAGTATTGATAGCAATATTTTTAATGATGTGATTTGATTTTTTTAAATGTAAACTTTTATCAGTTATTTTAACTTGAGCACCTAACTTTTCCAATTCTGTTTTAAGCGCTACCAATCTATCAGTTTCTTTAATTTTTAAAGTGTGTAAACCTGTAAGGTCACAGGAAATTCCCAATCCAAAGCATGTTACGGCAATGGTCTGTGCTAAGTCAGGGTAATTAATCAAATTTAATGATAATGGCTTAGGTTCAATATGGGTTTTACTTAGTGTGATCTTACCTTTATTGAATTTAGTTGCTACCCCAAAATGTTTATATATATCAACCAATGAACTATCTCCTTGTAAACTTCCTTTTTTATAGGATGATAATGATAAAGATATTCCCACTTCACCTAGAGCGATTAAACTATAAAAATAAGACGCAGAACTCCAATCAGATTCAACTACAATAGTTTTTGGCTTAATATTTTTTAAAAGATCAATCTTGATAAGATTTTCTTCCCACGAATATGAAACTCCAATTTCATCCAGTAAAGCTAAGGTCATTTTAATATAAGGAAGTGAAGTTATTTCACCTAGCAACTCAATCTCCAACCCATTTTGAAGCGATGGTGCTATTAACAGTAAAGCCGAAATATATTGACTACTTACATTTCCCTGAATTTTAACTTTATTGCTCGTAATATTTTTTCCAATTATTTTTAAAGGTGGAAATCCGGATTTTTCTATATACTCAATATCCACTCCCAAAGATTGCAATGCTTCTACTAAAATTTTTATCGTTCGGTTTTGCATTCGTTCCGAGCCGGTTAAAATAATTTCCCTTCCTTTTTTAACAGAGAAAAAAGCGGTTAAAAATCGCATAGCAGTTCCGGCATGACCGATATCAATCAAATTATCATCAGAAGATAATGCTTCTTTCAAATGTTTGGTATCATCCGAATTAGATAGATTTTCTAAAGAAATATTTGGATAGATGTTTTGTAAAATCAATAATCTATTGGATTCACTTTTTGAACCTGAAATAATTATATTTGAATTGATTATATGTTGATCAGTAAAATCTAAGAATATATTCATTTATTAAATTTCTTCAGGTCATTTTTATTATTAATTTTAGCATCCTGTTCAAGATAATTCCATATTATGAAAAAAATAACTCTATTATTTATTTGTCTTCTTTTATTTTCAAGCTACAAAGGTAATGCACAAAAAAATGTAAGCAAATTTTCAGAGAAATATTATAACGCTATGCAATGGCGAAATATTGGTCCTTTTAGGGGAGGCAGAAGCGCTGCCGTAACGGGTATTTCAAATAAAGCAAACCTATTTTATATGGGTGCCTCCGGTGGTGGTGTTTGGAAAACTACTGATGCAGGCAACACCTGGAAAAATATTTCTGATGGTTTTTTTGGTGGTTCTGTTGGTGCAATTGCTGTAAGCGAATGGGATAATAATGTAATTTATGTTGGCAATGGTGAAAAAACTGTTCGAGGAAATGTTTCTTCAGGAGATGGGATGTGGAAATCTGTGGATGCTGGAAAAACATGGAAGCATATTGGATTGACAAATTCAAGACATATTCCGAGAATCAGGATTCATCCAAAAAATGCTGATATTGTTTATGCTGCTGTATTAGGTGATCTGTATAAATCTTCAGATGAAAGAGGTATATACAAATCTGTCAACGGAGGAATATCCTGGAAAAAAGTTCTTTTTGCCAATACTAATGCAGGTGCAATTGATTTGATCATTGACCCTAATAATCCTAGAATTCTTTATGCATCTACCTGGAATGTGAGAAGAACACCTTACAGTCTTTCAAGTGGTGGTGATGGTTCAGCTTTATGGAAAAGTACAGATGGCGGAGATACATGGGAAAATATTTCAGAAAATGAAGGTTTACCAAAAGGTGTTTGGGGAATAAGCGGCATAACTGTTTCACCTGTTAATTCTGATATTGTTTGGGCGCTCATCGAAAATAAAAAAGGTGGTATTTACAAATCAATTGATGCAGGTAAAACCTGGAAGTTGATCAATAGCGAACGTAAATTACGCCAACGCTCCTGGTATTATACTCGTATCTACGCGGATACTCAGGATGAAAAAATTGTTTATGTATTAAACGTAAAATATCATCGCTCAAAAGATGGAGGAAAAACTTATGAAACCTATAATGCGCCTCATGGTGATCACCATGACCTATGGATTGCTCCTGAAGATAATCAGCGAATGATCATTGGTGATGATGGTGGTGCTCAAATAAGTTTTGATGCAGGTGAAAACTGGTCAACTTACCACAACCAACCTACTTCTCAATTTTATAGAGTAACTACCGATAATCATTTTCCATATAGAATTTATGGAGCTCAACAAGACAATTCAACTATTCGTATATCGCATAGAACTGGTGGAAGATTTATTAGCGAAAAAGATTGGGAAGCCACTGCTGGTGGTGAAAGTGCTCATATTGCCGTTGATCCCACCAATAATGATATTGTTTATGGTGGAAGTTATGGTGGTTTTTTAACCAGAGTGAATCATAAAACAAAAGAAACAAGAGCAATTAATGTTTGGCCAGATGACCCGATGGGACATGGTGCAGAAGACTTTAAATATCGTTTTCAATGGAATTTTCCAATATTCTTTTCACCTAATAATCCTAAAAAATTATATGCTGCTTCTAATCATTTACACACAACCACTAATGAAGGTCAATCATGGGAAGTTATTAGTCCTGATTTAACAAGAAACGACCCTAAAACATTAGTTTCTTCTGGTGGTCCGTTAACAAAAGATAACACTGGTGTTGAATACTACGCAACTATTTTTGCTGCAACCGAATCTGCTTTTGAAAAAGATGTTATTTGGACAGGTTCTGATGATGGTTTGGTTCATATTACCCAAAATGGAGGAAAAGATTGGCAAAATGTTACGCCTAAAAATATGCCAGAATGGATGATGATAAACTGTATTGAAATTGATCCTTTTACAAAAGGTGGCGCTTATATTGTTGGAACCAAATATAAATCTGGTGATTACAAACCTTATATTTATAAAACTGAAAACTACGGAAAAACATGGAAAATAATCGTTAATGGTATTGGTAATGAAGATTTCACAAGAGCTTTAAGAGCAGATCCTAAAAGAAAAGGATTGCTATATGCAGGAACTGAACGGGGCATGTATATTAGTTTTGATGACGGTAAGAACTGGGAAAAATTTCAATTGAATTTACCTATTGTTCCTATAACAGATTTGGCAATAAAAAACAACAATTTAATAGCTGCTACACAAGGACGTTCTTTTTGG
>JAUWUU010000057.1 GCA_030617765.1 Flavobacteriia bacterium
AAAATATTTGTATAATAAGATAATTTTTCCTCTAACATTTTCATCCTTTTTTTGATCTGAATAAGAAGAAATTCTTTGTTCTCTTCCAACAAACTTCAATGGTATTTTAAATTTTTTCACATCAAATGTTATTGTTGATAATGATGGATATATATGATCTTCATATAAATTAATCGTATGGAAAGCTCCAAACTTACGTGTATTCACAATTGACTCATAGATTAAATTAGTCTCTTCATTAAAAATGACATCTGCGGTTATCCAATCACTTTTTTGATCTAAGGAAACCAATTTATACATTAAATTGTTTTTATTTTTTTAAAAATAAATTACCGGTTTCTGGAAATACCAATCCTGCTAAAATCTTTATTATCGAACTTTTTCCTGCACCATTTGAACCCAACAAACCGACTATCTTTCTCTCTTTAGTTGAAAAAGATACTTGGTCTAAAATAATTTGTTCTCCGTATTGCAGTGATAAATTTTCTACTTCTAAAATTTGCATTACTAATAAATGTTTTTAAAAATAACAAAAGGATTGTTCATAAATGCATCGGGTAAAATATGATACCATCTATAGCCTTTTTCAAAAAAGAAATTTTTATTATTTCTGATTTAATCACTACCAAAAATATCATTTTTTTTTAATAAATGCTAATTGCTATTTTTTATAATTTTTATAGTTTTATAATCTAATTTTCTGTAACTTTGTTGGTTAGCTATATTGCTCAATAACTTTTTCTAATCAATTTAACCATGTATGTAAACATTTCGACTTTTAAAATTAATGAAAAAGGAGGTATCTCAAGTAATGAATTAAGCATGCTTGAAGATAATTTAACCACCAAACCAAAGGGTTTGGATAGATTTCATGTTTTTAAAGATAAAAAGGAAGAAAATATATTTTATTTGATAGAATATTGGAAATCTAAAGATTTTCAAGTTAGTATGGAAGTTTCGAAAAAGTATCCGGTTTTTGATAAAATTCATGAAATTTCCAAAGAAAATAGATTTAATAAAATTGAATGTGATATTGTAATATAAATATAGTTTTAATGATTGATCACTTCAAATATTATTTACAGAAATCTTGTTATGTGTATGCCCCCCTTTTCTGCTAATTTTATTTGGAGTGATTTTTTTATCTCTGTAACATTTGTCATATATTTATATCTTTATTGATAGTACTTTTGACTAAATACCAAAATCTAAAAAATATCTGTTATGTATGTTCATATAGTTTCATTTAAAATAAAAGAAGGAGAAGAGATCACTTTTGTAGAACTACAAAAATTTCAGGAAAAGATGGAGTCTAAACCTGCAGGTTTAGATCATTTTCATATTTTTAAAGATCGCAATGAAGAAGGTAGATATCATTTGCTTGAATATTGGAAATCAAAAGCCGATAAAGATAAATTAGAAGAAACTGATGACCATCAACATTTTCATGAACTACGTAAACTGGCAATTGAAAAAAAATATGGAACTCATGAATGTGATCTAATTGTATAAGAGAATTCTCTTAAGCTATTCTATCCTATTTTTATTCTGATTTACAAAAGCATTCCAACCGGAATAATTCTTGTCTGAATTTATTTTTCCGTAATTATAAAAATGGCAAACTGCTGCTGCCAATCCGTCTGAAGCATCTAAATTTTTGGGCATCGTTTTAATAGCAAGAATATTCTGAAGCATTTTGGATACTTGCTCTTTACTTGCATTACCATTTCCTGTGATTGCCATTTTAATCTTTTTTGGAGAATATTCAGTAATTGGAACTTCGCGTATCAATCCCGCGGCCATGGCAACTCCTTGAGCCCGACCTAATTTTAACATCGATTGAACATTTTTACCAAAAAAAGGTGCTTCAATAGCAATTTCATCTGGATGGTAAGTCTCAATTATATGTAGCGTTCTATCAAAGATCATTTTTAATTTTACATAATGATTGTCATACTTTTTTAGTATTAACTCATCCATTTGAATCAATTCCATTTTATTTTGAACAACTCTGATCAAACCAAATCCCATGATGGTAGTTCCCGGATCAATTCCTAAAATGATTTTATCGTTTAGCAAAATTTATTGATTTTTTACTTAAGCTTTATATAGACAAATATTAATTTTGTTTCTTTGCGTAAATGTACAACTTCTTACAAAAATTTAAGTCGCAATTATTTTATATTACCAAACTCCTAATCATTACCGGAGCTTTTTATATCATCTCTCATAAAATACTTAACAATAGAATTTTACACTCAACTGACTTCTATTCTTTATTAAAATCAAATTTTTTATATAACTATTTTACTTTAATTCTAATCATTCTATTTACTATCACCAATTGGTTTTTTGAAATTGTTAAATGGAAAACTTTGGTTTTTTCTTTTAAAGAAATAACTATAATCGACGCTGCAAAACAAAGTTTAGCATCTTTAACAGCTTCTTTATTAACACCTAATAGAATTGGTGAATATGGTGCAAAGGCATTATATTATCCTAAAGAATATCGTAAAAAAGTATTGATCCTGAATTTTTTAGGAAATTTATCTCAAATGTTTATGACAATAATCTTTGGTTTAATTGGCTTATTTTTTCTTGCCGGTTTTTTAAATTTTAAAATCCATATATCAATTATATCAATTGGTATAATTATAAGCTTTGTAGTATTATCTGTCCTATTGTTTTTAAAAATTGACTTCTTAAAAAAATGGACCAAAAAATTCATTAAATCAATCTTAAGTGTTCCTGCAAAGATTCAATTTGACAATTTTAAATTTTCCTTTTTTAGATACCTGATTTTTTCTCATCAGTTTTATTTTTTATTGAGAATCTTTAATGTTGATCTAGATTATTTTACTGCTTTAAGTTTAATATCAAGTACTTATTTTATTGCTTCATTTATTCCTGGATTTGTCATTTTTGACTTTATCATTAAAGGATCTGTTGCAATAACTCTTTTTGGTTTCTTTCAAGTTGATGAAATTTTAATTATAACTGTAACTACAATCATGTGGCTTTTAAACTTTGCTTTACCGGCTTTAGTGGGAAGTTATTTTGTTTTGATCTATAAAACTCCTGAAGCCGTTAAAATACCCATTCAACAAAAATGATATTAATTTCAATATTTATAACCGTTATTTATGTATTGTTTATATTTTCATTTGTAATTGGAATTGATCGTATACAAAATTTTAAAAAAACTAAAGATGTAGATCAAATAAATTTTTCAATCCTTATTCCTTTCCGAAATGAAGCAAAGAACCTGCCTTTAATCTTAAAAAGTCTATCAAAAATAAGATACCCCTTAGATAAGTTTGAAATATTTTTGATCAATGATGATTCTTCTGATAACTTTAAAATGCCTATTGATGATTTTCAAAATCAAAATAATAAAATTAAAATCCATTTAATTAACTCAGAAAGAAAAAGTAATTCACCAAAAAAAGATGCTATTAAAACTGCGGTAATGCAAACAAATTTTGATTGGATCATCACTACAGATGCGGATTGCATTGTACCTGAAGAGTGGTTAAAAAACTTCAATTATTTTATCCAAAAGAACAATTCTAAAATGATCGTTGCTCCTGTGACCTTCATTTATGAAGATAATTTTTTAAATAATTTTCAGATTCTCGATTTTTTAAGTCTGCAAGGAAGCACAATAGGTGGATTTGGTATAAATAAACCCTTCATGTGCAATGGTGCAAATCTTGCTTATAACAAACATGCTTTTCTTGAAGTTAATGGTTTTGATGGCAACGATCATATTGCCGGAGGTGATGATATCTTTTTATTAGAAAAATTCATAAATACTTTTCCAAAAAAAGTTCAATATCTAAAATCAGAAACTTCTATTGTTAAAACCAAAGCTCAACCATCTTTAAACCAACTTATTAATCAAAGAATACGCTGGGCAGCTAAGACAGGTTCCTATAGTAATAGTTTTGGTAAATTTGTTGGTTTAATTGTTTTTACAACTAATTTTTATTTAATTTTTCTTTTTGTATATGCAACACTAAACTATATTTCATGGCAACATTTTGGCTTAGTTTTCTTATTAAAATTTAATATAGATTTCTTATTGATCTATAAAACTTCAAAAATATTTAACCAGCAAGAAGCATTAAAAAAATATTTAATCAGCAGTTTTTTGTACCCAATTTTTAATGTCTTTGTTGCTTTCTTATCTTTTTTTAAAAAATTTGAATGGAAAGGTAGAACTTTTAAAAAATGATCTAAAAATCAGGTTTTCTCTTTTCTAGGAAAGCAGTAGTTCCTTCTTCAAAATCTTCGGTACCAAAACAATTTCCAAATTCATTTTTCTCAACTTCAAATCCATTTATACCATCTTTAAAATTTGCATTAATAGCTTTAATAGCAGCAGAAATTGCAGTAGATGAATTATTTGAGATCTTATCAGCCAATTTTTCACAAAAGACCAATAATTCCTCCTGAGGAACTACATAATTTACCAATCCATGATTTTTAGCTTCTTCGGCTGTGATCATACCTGCAGTCATGATCATTTCCATTGCTTTTCCTTTACCTACTAATTGAGGTAAACGTTGTGTGCCACCATACCCAGGTATCACACCTAAAGACACTTCTGGTAAACCCATTTTTGCATTATCACTTGCAACTCTAAAATGACTTGCCATTGCCAATTCCAGACCTCCTCCAAGAGCAAAACCATTAACTGCAGCAATTACAGGAATGCTTAGATTTTCGATAAAATCAAAAAGTAACTCTTGACCTTTTCTTGCTAAAGCTTCTCCTTGGCTAACGTTAAAATCTGAAAATTCTGAAATATCAGCACCGGCTACAAATGCTTTATCACCACTACCTGTTAAAATAATTACCCTTACCTCTTCATCCGCTTCTAATTCTGCAAAAGCATTATTTAATTCGGCTATAGTTTCTTTATTTAATGCATTTAATTTTTTAGGGCGATTGATGAAAACCGTTGCTAAATAAGCATCTACTTCTATCAATATATTTTCATAATTCATCGATGTAAGATTTAATAGTTAATTTTTAGGTAAGGTTACTGTAAATATAGTTCCATCACCAGCTTTTGATTGAAAAGAAATATTACCATTGTATGCTTCAACAATATTTTTGACCATGGCTAAACCTAAGCCCATACCACTTGATTTAGTCGTAAATTTTGGCTCAAAAATTTTAGGCGCATCTTCTTCTGAAATTCCTATTCCGTTATCCTCTACTTCTAAAGTTAAATGGCTATCCTTATCCAATACCTTAATATTAATTTTAGGATTTTCTTGATTTTTTAAAGATTGTATCGCATTTGTTACCAAATTAGTAACAACTCTTGTTAGTTGTACTTTATCAAATTGAGCAGTAATTTCACTCTTTTCCGGCTCATATTTAATAAAATCTTCATGAAAGATATCCAAAGCTAATTTAACTTCTTTAACAATATTGAGTTCTTCCTTTTTATGGCTCGGCATTTTAGCAAAATTCGAAAAAGTGGAAGCAATGGAGCTCATCGTATCAATTTGCTGAATTAACGATTGACTAAAATCATGTAATTTTTGTTTGATTTTTGGATCGGTTGGGTCAAATTTTTGTTCAAAACTCTGAACAGTTAATCGCATTGGTGTTAGTGGATTTTTAATCTCATGTGCCACCTGCCTAGCCATTTCACGCCAAGCCTGTTTACGCTCAATTTGAGCTAATTTTACAGCACTGTCTTCTAGTTGATCTATCATATTATTATATGAATTAACCAAATCTAATATCTCTATACTGGCATCTTCTATATGTATTTTCTTATTGGTTTTATCCAAAACGGTCTTCCTCATACTATCCGCTATAAATTCAATTGACTTGGTAATATATTTTGACAAAAAATAAGCCAAGGCAATGGCAATAAATAAGATGATTAAATATACAAAAGACAAACGGACTAAAAATTCTTTTAGTTCTTTATCCTGAAAAGTATTGTCTTGTAAATATGGTACGCCTATAATCCCAATTGGTTTAAATTTTGAATCAATAATATAAGAATACGACGATTTAAAATGTTTACTCTCAGCAGAAGTTTTTGGTATTACCAATCGATGATCAGGATTTTTGGATAATTTATTTAGAATATTTTGCGATAGATCTACATTAACAGTTTCATCGGCAAAACGACCGTGTGATGAGCGAAGCAAAATACCTTGTAAATCATAAATATTGATATCTAAATTATGAATGTCTGAAATTTCATTTAATTTTTCATCTAATATTACTGGTAAATATTTTGTCTGTAATGGATAATTAATCTCTCTGTTAAGCTCGTAAGAAATGGCAGATTTAATAGCTTCTTCTTTACGTTCTAAACGCTTTAAATGGTAATCTTCAGCCTGTTCATTGTACTGATAAATTGTTATAGCTGCTATTAATACAGAAGCTATTACTACCAAAAATATCATGGCAATAAAAATACGTTTACGTAATGATAAATTGTTATTCTGCATATAAATTTTGTGTAAAGATAATAAAAGGTATTTAACCTCAGGGCAAGCCCTGAATTCAATAATTGGAATCAACCCAAGTTGAAGTATTAAACCATGATCCCACTAATAAAGCGGAATTCTGTAATACAAAATTATGGTATAAAAAAAGAGGTTTTCTTAATAAAAAGAGAACCTCCTAGATCAGTTTTATATTGAATTTTAAATTTCTTCAGTTTCTACTATTTTTGCTAATATATCATCGTACTGAATAAGTAAATATTTTTTTTCTTCAAACTTTACTTCAGAACCAGAGAATTCTTTAAACAAAACCGTATCTCCTGATTGAACCTCAGCATTATCTATTTTTGCAATAGCTACAACTTTGGCAATATTTTGTTTAATCACCGCAGAATCTGGAATTATAATTCCTGATGCAGTTTTGTTTTCTCCTTTTTCTTCTGAAATATCTAATAACACATTTTGATTAACTGGTACGAATTCTTTCATTTTTCTATATTTTTTAAAATTTGTTGCTTTTTTTTTAATTTTACAAAAGTAAAATTGTTTTCACTTATATTCCTAATAAATTATCTATTCTTTTTTGATCAAAACCTACAATGATCTGGCCATTGATATCAGTTTGAGGCACACCTTTTTGTCCGCTTTTTCTTACTAATTCTTCAGCCATTTTTTGATCTTTTGAAACATCTATATCTCGATATCTGATTCCTTTAGAATCTAAATATGTTTTCAAACGGGTACACCAGCTACAACTAGGCGTTGAATAAACCGTTACACGTTTTTGGGGTTTTCCTTCACTATCATTTCCCGCTTTATATACAGAACCCAATAAAAGATTGTTAAAAAATTCTTTTTCATGACAACCTTTATAAATATTGACTAATTTCTTGTTACTGAATTCTAAAAAACTTGGTGCAGATTTTATGTTGTATTTTGGATGTATATCTCTTACATTTGAAACGTCTGCAACTAATATTTCAGTATCAATATTAACATTTTTTAGATTCTCTAAAGCACAATCTGATTGTTCACTATCTTTCTTAAATAATAATAAAAATAGATTTTCTTTTGTTTCTAAATTATTATCTAATTCTAAAAGTGAATTGATCTGTTGAATTTTCATTTACTTAAATTTGTTTTTACTATACATTAAATATTATGCCAAAATCAATAAAATGACAACTTGACACGAAAAATATAAACAATTAAGTTAGAATTAAATATTTACAGTTCATTAACAAATACTATTGATGAAATTTTTAATATTCCCAACAGAGTTTTTATTTAAAAACTTTACAAAAGCAGAACCGATTATCGCTCCTTTGGCATACTGAGTTGCCAATTTAAAGGTCTCTTTGTTAGAAATTCCAAAACCAATAATTTGAGGCGATCTTAAATTCATTTTGGCAATTTTTTCGAAGTAGTTTTTTTGACTTTCGCCGAAAGAATTCTGCGCTCCTGTTGTACTAGCTGAGCTTACCATATAAATAAAACCCTGAGAGATAGAATCGATAAATCTTATCCTTTCTTCGCTTGTTTGAGGAGTTATCAGGAAAACATTTACCAAACTATATTTTTTGAATATCTCTTGATATTTTTTATGGTAAACATCTACCGGAAGATCAGGAATAATTAAACCATCAATACCAACTTCAGCACATTTTATACAAAAATCTTCAACTCCGTATTGCATTATCGGATTAAAATAGCCCATTATTAACAATGGAATATTGACATTTTTACGGATATTTTTAAGTTGCGAAAACAAAATCTCAGTAGTCATGCCATTTTTTAAAGCCTGTGAGCTACTTTGTTGAATCGTTGGGCCATCAGCTAAAGGATCGGAAAATGGCAGACCAATTTCAATCATATCCACACCAGAACTTTCAAGATTTTTAATTATTGAACTTGTATCGTTTAAATTTGGATATCCTGCTGTAAAATAAATGGATAACAATTTATCGTTTTTTTGTAATTTTTGATTTATTCTATTCATTAGTTTAGTATTGAGTATTGTGCAAATAGTATTGGGTTTACTTTCTCAATACTTTATTTTTAAATACCACTTAATAATTAAAATAGCTGATATAGGTATCAAGATCTTTATCACCTCTACCTGAAAGATTTACAACAACAATATCATCTTTTTTAAATTCTATTTTATCTAAAGCAGCCAGAGCATGAGCTGATTCAATTGCAGGAATAATTCCTTCGAGTTTACACAATTCTAACCCAGCTTGCATTGCTTCTTCATCAGTAGCGTTTAAAAATTTGGCTCTACCCGACTTAAATAAATGTGCATGTTGAGGACCCACACCAGGATAATCCAATCCAGCTGATATTGAATATGGTTCAGTAATTTGTCCATCATTAGTTTGCATCAATAAAGTCCTACTTCCGTGAATAACACCTTCCTTTCCTAATAAACTAGTAGCTGCAGACTCACCTGAGTTGATTCCTTTTCCGGCAGCTTCTACAGCAATTAATTTCACTTTTTCATTTTCTAGATAATGAAAAAATGCACCGGCAGCATTACTTCCACCACCAACACACGCAATGATATAATTTGGGTTTTCTGTTCCTACTTTCTCTTTTAATTGTCTTTTCATCTCTTCGGAAATTACTGATTGAAATCTTGCAACCATATCAGGATAAGGGTGTGGCCCTACAACCGAACCGATAATATAAAATGTGTCTTCAGGCTTATTGATCCAATCTCTTATCGCTTCATTTGTAGCGTCTTTTAACGTCTTACTTCCTGAAGTAGCAGGAATTACCGTTGCACCCAACATTTTCATTCTGGCAACATTTGGTGCCTGACGAGCAATGTCAATTTCTCCCATATAAACAATACATTCAATACCTGTCAATGCACAAACCGTAGCAGTTGCAACGCCGTGCTGACCTGCACCTGTTTCGGCAATAATTCTTTTTTTACCCAAACGTTTTGCAATTAATATCTGACCAATTGTATTGTTTATTTTATGAGCTCCAGTATGATTTAGATCCTCTCTTTTTAAATAAATTTTGGTTTTGTATTTTTCGGATAATCGCTTTGCATAATATAATGGTGATGGTCTACCAACATAGTCTTTTAATAATTGCTGAAATTCTTTTTGAAAAGATACTTCTTGCATTATTTTAATATATTCTTGTTTTAACTTTTCAATATTAGGATATAACATTTCGGGAACAAATGCACCCCCAAATTCACCATAATACCCATTTTTATCCGCTTGATAAGAGTTTTTCATATTTTTAAATCTTGAATAAATAAATTCAAATTTTCAATATTTTTCATGCCTGGTTTATCTTCAAACATACTGTTCACATCCAAAGCATAACAATATTTTGAAGCATCCGATTTTATGAATTCTTTAATATTTTCTACAGCATCTAATCCAATTCCGCCACTTAAAAAATATGGTTTTTGGCTTGTGTAATCTTCCAGTAATTTCCAATTAAAAATTATGCCGTTACCTCCTTTTTCTTTTCCTTTTGTATCAAATAAAAAATAATCACAAACATCTTGATAATCTTCTAGATCAGAAAAATCAAAAGTCTCTCCAACAGAAAATACTTTTATAATCTCGATATTTGTATCTTTTAATTCTACTTTTAATTTTTTGCAAAATTTAACGTTTTCTACTCCATGCAATTGGATAGCACTCAATCTATATTTTTTTACTTTTTCAACAACATTTTCTATTGATGTATCAACAAATACACCCGTTCTTTTTACTTTATCAGAAATAATCGGAATCTCACCATCAAAATTCCTTTTTGATTTTGGGTAAAATATAAAACCGAAATAATCAGGTTGCAGTTTTGCAACATCAATAATATTTTCGGGATACTTCATCCCACATATTTTTAGCTTTAACTTCATAGTTTTTTCAAAAATTCTATTGCTGCTTTCCCGGGATCATCGGTTTTCATAAAATTTTCACCAATTAAAAAACCTTCAAATCCGTAATCTTTTAATTCATTAATTGCTTTAACTGAACTTATGCCGCTTTCGGAAACCTTAATTTTATTATCTGGAATTAACTTTGATAATGTTTTACTCACTTCCAATGAAACTTTAAAAGTTTTGAGATTTCTATTATTTATTCCCACCAAATCAACATAAGTCAAATTTGATTTTGTTAACTCTTCCTCATTGTGAATCTCCAAAAGAACATCCAAACCAAGTTCTTTTGCCTGTTTTGAAAATGCTATTATTTCATCAACAGTCAAAATTGATGCAATCAACAAAATAGCATCTGCACCAAAGGCTTTTGCTTCAAAAACTTGGTAGACATCAATAATGAATTCTTTTCGCAAAATTGGAATCTTCACAAAATTTCTAGCCTGAATTAGATCTTCTAAAGCCCCTCCAAAATATTTGACATCTCCTAAGACTGAAATCCCAGAAACTCCTGCTTTTTCATACCCTTTTACAACATCAATCACTGAGCTACTTTGATTGATCACTTGTTTAGAAGGTGATCGTCGTTTAAATTCGGCTATAATTCCACTTCCGTTTTTAACGCTATCCGACAAGGAATACGTTTTACGAATAAATAAAGGCGAATTCATTAAAAAATCTATCGGTAAAGATTCTTTTTTTACTTGAATTTCAATACGTTTATCAATTATTATTTTATCTAAAATATTCATTTCTTTACACTAAACTTTTTATCATCATCTTTATACTTAAACCTGCACAGATATATAAATCTAGCTGGACAATTATTTGCTTAATTCAATCAATTTATTAAATGCTTTTAAAGCTTTTTTATCTTTTAGAGATCTTTTCGCTATATCGAATCCTTCTTGATGTGACAAACCATTGACTGTTGCAATTGCCAGTCCGGCATTGGCACAAACAACATTATTTTGAGCTTTTGTGCCATTTCCATTAAGAATATCAATAAAAATATTAGCACTATCTTTAACTGTCAAACCTCCTTTAATCTCATTAGCTGAAAGCTTGTTTAAGTTCAAATCAGCCGGAGTAAATATTTTATCTTTTTTATGTGTGATTACTTTGGTATTTCCCGTTAAAGATATTTCATCATATCCTGCCAAATCATGTAAAATAGCATAGTTATTATTGTTATTTTGATACAAATAATTGTATAACCTAACTAGTTCCAGGCTAAAAACTCCTACCATTTGATTCTGAGGAAATGAAGGATTTACCATTGGTCCCAACATGTTAAAAAAAGTTTTAACACCTAATTCTCTCCTTATCGGACCAACATTTTTCATCGCAGGATGAAATAACGGTGCATGCAAGACACATATACCGGCTTGATCAATCGTTTTTTTTAATTTAGACTCATCACTTGTGAATTTAACTCCTAAAAACTCTAAAACATTTGAAGATCCACATGAAGATGATACACCATAATTACCGTGTTTTGCAACTTTTACTCCTGCACCGGCAGTTACAAAAGAAGATAACGTTGAAATATTGAAGGTATCTTTTCCATCACCTCCGGTACCACACAAATCTATTGTATTAAAATCTGATAGATCAATTTTTAAACAAAGATCTAAAAGTGCTTCTCTAAAACCATCTAACTCATCAACAGAAATACTTCGCATCATATAAACAGTTAAGAAGGAAGCTATCTGACTATTATTATATTTTCCACTAGAAATATTCACCAAAACATTTTTTGCTTCCTGTTTTGTGATTTTTTCTTGATTGATTAACCTGTTTAGTATTTCTTTCATGCTGAACTTGTTTCAGTTTTTTTTAAATTTATAAGTAAGTATTTATGTGTAAAATAATCTATCGAAAGCTTTTATTTAAATACAAGTCACTTTTCAAAATCTTGATTAAACTTATCGATTTAATTCTCAATCCAATTCTTTAAAATTACTTTTCCTTTAGGTGTTAAAATAGATTCGGGGTGATATTGTACAGATCTAACATCATAATCCTTATGTTTTAATGACATAATCTCACCGCCTTTATCAACAGAGGTCGGAATTAATTCCTCCGGAAGATCTTTTGAAACTACCCATGAATGATATCGTCCTACTTCTAATTTATTTGGTAAATTCTTATATAAAACTTCATCATCGTTTATCAATTTAATATTGGTTGAAACTCCGTGATAGACCTTGTTTAAATTTTCAATTTTTCCACCAAAGACTTCGGCTATAGCCTGCTGACCTAAACAAATACCCAAGATACTTTTTGTTGATGCATATTTTTTTATAATAGGTTTTAAAAGTCCCGCTTCATCAGGAATTCCTGGTCCGGGAGAGAGTAAAATTTTATCAAACTTCTCTACTTCGTCTAACTCCAGTTTGTCATTTCGTTTAACAGTTACCTCACAATTTTGATCTTGTAAGTAATGTACTAAATTGTAAGTAAATGAATCGTAATTATCTATTACTAAAACTTTTTTCATGAATTAAATATTTTCGGCTAACTCCATAGCTTTATGTAAGGCCTTTAACTTATTATAAACTTCTTGCAACTCACTTTCAGCAGAAGATTTGGCGACTATTCCTGCACCTGCCTGGTAAAACAAATGATGATCTTTACTCAAAAAGGATCGAATGATAATTGCATGATTAAAATTACCACCAAAATCCATAAAACCAATTGCTCCACCATAAAAACTACGATTTGATTTTTCATATTTCTCAATCAATTGCATCGCTCTATGTTTGGGTGCTCCTGATAAAGTTCCTGCCGGAAAAGTATCTGCAACCACTTGCATTGTAGTTGAATCTTTAAATTTTTCACCAATTACTTTTGATACTAAATGAATTACATGTGAAAAAAACTGTATTTCTTTATAGGTTTCTACTATAACATTTTCGCTATTTCTACTCAAATCATTTCTTGCCAGATCGACCAACATAACATGTTCTGCGTTTTCTTTTTCATCTTTTACCAATGACTTGGTAACTTCTACATCTTTTTCATCATTCCCTGTTCGTTTAAAAGTACCTGCTATTGGATGAATTTCAGCTTTTCCATTATTCACAATCAATTGAGCTTCAGGAGAAGAACCAAATATTTTGAAATTACCATAATCAAAATAAAATAAATATGGTGATGGATTTATTGATCGTAATGCTCGATAAACATTAAACTCATCTCCTTTAAAACCTTGAGAGAATCTTCTGGACAAAACCAGCTGAAACACATCACCTCGATAACAATGTTTTTTTGCTAACTCAACATGTTGCATATATTCTACATCAGTTAAATTAGATATCTCTTCAGATGAATTTTTATAAGTATAAGAAGCAAAATTCTTATTGGCGATCAATTGGTTGATCTCATCAATATTATTCTTATGATCATAACAATGTGCGAAAATATAGGCTTCATTTTTAAAATGATTGATTGCTATTATATTTTGATAAACTGCATAGTAGATATCTGGAATACCCAAATCACCATCCTTTTTTTCAATTTCAATATCTTCAAAATATTTTACAGCATCATAACCTATATAACCAAATAGTCCATTATTTATAAATTTAAAATCCTGATTCTGTGTGTCAAATTTCTTACTGAATTGATGAATAGTATCGGGAACATCAATATGCTTATCAATGATAATCTCTTGATTACTTCCATCTGGAAAAACTTGGGTTATACATTCATTTTTAACAGTAATACTTGCTATAGGATTACAACAGATATATGAAAAACTATTTTCATTTCCGTGATAATCAGAGCTTTCCAACAATATGCTGTTAGGAAATTTATCTCTTATCTTTAAATAAATACTAACCGGCGTTATAGTATCTGCCAATATTTTTTTATAATATGTAGTTAATTTGAATTTCATATCTATGTTAATCTTGTTTCAATATCATTTTCGATTTTAAATAAACTTTACGCAACAGATGTTAAATCGAATTTAGCACCATAAAAAAAGACTTGTCGTGAAGACAAGCCTTTTTGATATTATCATATACAAAGTACGCTTCACGAATTACTTTTCCGTAAAGACCACCACCATGTATTTAATTTTTGTAATTTCATTTATAACAATAAATCGATAGCAAATTTATAAACTTTTTTTGATTTTCAAAATACTTTTAAATAAAATATAGGTTTTTCTATATTTTATTATCAAAACAGTAATTATAAAAAAAATCTAAGGTGCTAATTGAACTTCTTTCCAATCAGTTCCGTTATGAAAATATAATTTATTATCTGTACTATTCACATATAGATCACCCAAATCTCCTCCTGTTGGTGCGCTGGCTTGTGGTTCTAATCTCATTACTCCACTTATATGGACTTTTTGAAGTGGTGCATCTATACCAAAACCGACATTACCTTCTAAATAAGAATCGGCATCTGATTCAGAATAAATAGCAAAATTCTCTGTTAATCCTTTATTAAAAGTATCATCAATATATATAGCATAGGAATTTGTTACTGTACCAGCGCCCCCATATTCGAAGAAGGCACCATATAAATTATCAATTGTACCTTGATTAGTGGTATAGAAATCTCCTGCAAAAGCACTCTCAATATGAGCCCCTGCATAATTTTCAATTGCACCTATTGTTCCAAGTCCATAATTGATAGTTCCAGCTTGATTATAAATGACTCCATATGATCCAGCTCCATATCCAATATTTCCATTATTTGTGATATAACCCCAGGAAGAAATACCTGTTGTTATAGTTCCGTTTGCACCATTTGTAACTGCTGATAACGTACCTCCAGCACTAGTTATAATACCAGAACTTTTATTATTTGATTCAGTTGCCAAACCATAAGTCGCTGTACTGGTACCTGTACCGTTATGATTTGCTACAATTTTAGCCGCCGTATTTGTTGATGCATCTTCCTTATTT
>JAUWUU010000042.1 GCA_030617765.1 Flavobacteriia bacterium
CAGCTTGGAAATTTTATGGCAGATGCTGTAAAAGGAAGTTCCTATAAAAAATATTCAGAAGAAATTCAGTTAGGGATTATTTTGCATAGACATATTGATTCTTTTACAGATAATGATGAAACCGTAAAACAGAGTAAACGTAGGTTACACCCTAGGTATAAACATTTTAAAGGAATAATTATTGATATTTTTTATGATCATTTTTTAGCAAAAAATTGGAAAGACTACTCTAAAATTGAATTATATGATTTTTCACAATCTTTTTATAAGATCTTAAATGAAAAGATAGATATTTTACCTGAAAAGATGCAAACTATTACGCCTTATATAATTAAATATGATTGGCTTACAAATTATAGAACTATAGAAGGAATTGAAAAAGTTTTAATTGGTATGAATAAGCGTACAGGTGAAATTTCACAAATGCACTTGGCCATAAATGATCTAAAAGAAAATTATGATGATTTCGAAAATGATTTTAAAATATTTTTTGAAAAGTTGCGTATTTTTTCAGCCAGTAAATTGGAGGAAATTAGACAAAGTTGATAAAAAGGAAACAATCATAAAATAACTAGGCTCAAGATATGAATCGTTTTACCTAACAGCAATTACTGAAATTTCAACGTTTACGTATTTTGGTAGTGCAGCAACTTGAACCGTTTCTCTTGCAGGAGCAATAGCTTCATCAAAATAAGAGCCGTAAACGGAATTAATATCACCAAAATTATTCATATCAGTAATAAAAATAGTTGATTTTACTACATTCTCAAAAGTCATTTCAGCAGCAGTTAAAACAGCTTTTAAATTTTTCATTACTTGCTGAGTTTCATCCCTAATGTTATCAGTAACTAAATTACCTGTTTCAATATTTAAGGCGATTTGTCCTGAAGCATACAAAGTATCATTTTTAAGTACAGCCTGATTATAAGGTCCAAGTGGCGCCGGAGCATTTTTAGTTTCGATTATAAGTTTCATAATTTTATTATTAAATTTTAAAGTTGATTAAAAATAAATATATTTTTTAGAACAGTTTTTTATCAGGTACATTTCTTTTATCATATTTTAAGTCGCTAAGTGCTGATGATTTCACTCCTATAAAGAAATAATAGGTTGCTCTGTCTCCAAAAGGAACCCAGTTAAAACTAAAATGCCAACTGTCAAGATCACGTTCAAAGCGAAGCTGGGTATAGGTAATTCCTTTGTCTTTAAAATCATAACCTGAAGAGATACCAACATGCCATTTTGGAGAAAATTCCAGATCTCCTGTAACTTGAAGTGAATTTGTAGAAATTTGACCATCTCCTCTTGAATTGTTGTAATTTAATGAATAGCGAAAACTTAAATTCCATGGCATAGCAGTATTATAAAGCTTAGCAATGGTTACTTCGTCTTTTTTTGAACTGTTCAGGCCACTTTCTCTATTGGTAATACTTTTGCCAAACATTGCATCGGATGAAGATTGATCAGATTGCTCTTTATTTTTCTGATCACTTTGTTTGGTTTTGTTTTTTCCAATTTCTTTACTGGATATGGAGTAGTTAGCGCTCATGCCAGCATTGACAAGTCTAAATAAACTTCCCCCATTACTAATATTATATTTGTTAATTCTAGAACCGTTTGCATTAATAGTGTATGGATCCATACTTGCATTAAAATTAACGTTTAATTTATTATCAAAGAGTACAGTTCCTGCAGTCATTCTTACCGGACTCCAATTTAAGGAGTCGAGTGCCATATTATAACTAGTAGAAAAATTTAGATTGTTGAGCAACATTACTTTTTTGCCTTTATTATCATCTTCGTCTTCTTCACTGTCTTTATCCATTACTTTGGCTTCAATTGAATTGTTCAATGATAAGCCAACGCTGTTTAGTTTACCATTAGATGGACTTCCATACATTCCGTTTTGAAATTTGTTGTATTCTTTAATGTCTTCCGGATCTAAACTCGCCTGATATTCATCCCAATAAAATCCAAAATCAGGACGGTAAATTAGCGCTGCAGAAGGTCGCATGGTATGCCTAATAGCTTTTAATTTACCCTTTTTAAAATTATACATTCCATATATTGTAGTAGAAGCTGATACATTTGCTGAATATTCTCTAAAAGTTGAGAAACCTTGTATGGTATCGGTTACAACTTCCTCAATAGATGGGTCCCAATTTTTTTCAATAGTTTTAAAATACCAAATATCTTTATAGGTCATGTTTGGGGATATTGTAAAATATTTGAACGCTTTCATATTTGTACCCATTGAAACATTATGTTGAACACCTGATTGTGCATTATCCATAACATTAGATGAAAACAACTCTTCGCCTGTTGTAGAGATCCGGTTTTGAGCACTCATATTATAGGTTAAACCAATATTTTGGATAACATTTTTTTTGGCTCCAGATTTAGGTGCAAAAGGATAAATTCTATCCATATTCACTTGTAATGAAGGTAAATTTACATCAACTTTATCAGTATTAGTATTTTGAGTATGAGTTACTGAAGCGTTTAAATTAAAGGGCGTACCAACAAAATTTTTATAATAATTTACAGATGAACTAAAAGTATTGACCAAATAAAACGGTGAACTCATTTCATTTAAAGATTGTTTAAAAAAGTTGCTACTACCAAAATTTACAGATGCTGAAAAACGAGAATTCGGATTTGCTTGAGAAGCCTGACTGTGCGACCATCGTATAAAAAAATTGGTAGATTTACTATAATCAGGAAAACCGAGTTGGCTATTGATAAGATTCTCATATCGAAAGCTAAAATTTCCTGTAAATTTATACCTTACTGAATAATTTGATTCGGTTCTGATTCCCCAACTTCCATTGGTGTAAACATCCCCAAGTACGGCCAGATCTAAAAAATCGTTGATGGCAAAATAATAACCTCCATTTTGCAAAAAGTAACCCTGATGGTTATTTTGTCCCCAGGTTGGTATTAAAAATCCTGAAGCTCTTCCTTTAGTAATTGGAGCATAAAAAAAAGGCAAAAAAAGTGGTGTTGGAACATCTGCTATAACAAGATGACTCATCCCACCTACAATTTTACTATTGGGTACCATCTTAATATTATTTGTTTGGATATAATAATCGGGTTTGTCTTTTTGTGAAGTAGTAAATCGGGCTCTGTTAACATAAAAAGTAGAATCGTTTTCTTTTTTTGTTAATTGACCAGTGATTATAACACCCTGTTGCTCAGTCTTTGATTGATAGATCAAGGCTTTTTCGGTCCTAAAATTATAAATTAGCGAATCTTGTTCACTTTTTTGATTGCCTTGTTTAAATTGCGGTTTTTGAGTATAGTTTCCCAAACTATCAACAATTCCTTTGGCAAGAGCAAGACTGGTTTTATAATCAATAATAATCTGACCTGCTTTAAGTTCAATATCCATATAGTACAGTTCGGCCTGATTGTATAAAATAACCTTTTCGTTTATAAAATCATTTTCAACATATTCTAGCGCCTTATGTCGTATGTTATCTTCTAAAAACTCTTTGGAAACTATAATACTATCAGATTTGATAGTATCTTGCTTTTTAATTACATTACTATCATCATTCTTTGAAGGATTCTTGTTGGAATTATTTGAGATATTTTGTGAATAACTCATTACAATTCCAAAACAAAAGATAAAGAATATATAAACTATGTATCTAATATTTGTATGCAATATTTTAAATACTATTTTTGTAAAAAAATGTGTAATTGTTAATTTACAAACTTACGGATATTTTTTAAGCAGAATAAAATAAAAATTTGTTAAAAAGTTAAGCGCATTTTTTATTAATTTAACAATAATTAAAAAAATAAAAGGGTGAATCATAAAAGTGTTGCGTTAAAAGATTCTTTAAAACTTATTTATATAGTGTTTTTTTTATTATTTATCAATCCAAGTACAATTTTTGCACAAGATAAATTTATAGTAGTATTAGATGCAGGTCATGGTGGAAAAGATCCGGGAAGACCTGCAAAGAACATTAGTGAAAAAGAGATCGCTTTAAAAATTGTTTTGTTAACCGGTAAATATCTGTCAGAGAAAACAGATATTAAAGTTGTTTATACTCGAAAAAAAGATGTCTTTATTGATTTAAAACAACGTGGAAAAATAGCAAATGATGCAAGTGCAAATTTATTTGTTTCCATACATTGTAATGCACATCACACCCAGGCAGAAGGAACAGAGACCTATGTTTTGGGTTTACACGCAAACAAACAGAATTTTGAAGTTGCCAAACACGAAAATTCGGTAATTTTTTTAGAAGATAATTATCAGGAAAAATACGAAGGTTTTGATCCTAATTCTCCGGAATCAGTGATTGGTTTAACACTGATGCAAGAAGAGTTTTTAGATGAAAGTTTATTAGTAGCTAGCTATATTCAGGATAATTTTACTAAAGAATTAAAACGTAAAGACCGTGGTGTAAAACAAGCAGGTTTTGTTGTATTACATCAAACTTATATGCCGAGTGTTTTAATTGAAACTGGTTTTATTTCCAATAAAAATGAAGGTAAATTCTTAGCTTCAAATATTGGGCAAGAAAAAGTAGCAAGATCTATTGCTAATTCGATTTTAAATTATAAAAAACACCTTGATGAGAATACAGTTGTTGAAGTGCCAAAAATTAAAGAAGAACCTATTCATAACATGGTATTTCCCGGAGTTGATTTTAAAGTTCAAATAGCCTCAAGTAATAAAAAAGTTCCATTAAAATCCTATAATTTTAATGGTTTAAAAGGAATAGAAAGAGTTAAGGTTCAAAGAGCCTATAAATATTATTATGGTACGACATCAGATTTTGATCAAATTTCTAAACTTAAAAAAGAAGCCAAAGGGAAAGGATATCCTACTGCATTTGTAGTTGCTTTTAAGGATGGTGAAAAAGTATCGGTAAATGAGATTTTAAAACAATAACAATTCCTAATTTGTTTTTACTCACATAAATAATTTGTAATATTGCTAAAACAAAAAATATATTTTGAAAGTATCAAGGGAAGTAAAGACCGGAGTTATAGCAATCGTAATTATTATACTTTTTATATGGAGCTATAGTTTTTTAAAGAATAGCAGTTTTACTGAAAAAACACGTACTTTTTATGCAGAATATTCCAATGTGCAAGGTTTAATTCCAACAAGTCCGGTTGTAATAAATGGATTAAAAGTTGGTAGAATAGCAGATATTACATTTCATAAAACCAAGCCAGGCATTTTAATTACCCATATTGAACTGAAAAATGATATAGAATTTTCAAAAAATAGTATTGCTCAAATTTTTAGCCCTGATTTTATCAGTGGAAAATCTATGAAGATTGATCTGGCTTTAGATGGTGCTGAAATTGCAAGAAAAGGTGATACTTTAACTGGAAAAGCTGATGTTGGTATATTGGGAATGATCAATGAACAAATTGCTCCATTACAAGCCAAAGTCGAGAGTTTTATTGTTAATTCTGATACAGTTATGAAAAATATTAATACTGTATTGAATGTCAAAAATCAAAAAAATATTGAAAAATCTCTTAATAATCTGAATCTAACTCTAGAAAAGTTTAAGGAAATTTCTTATAAAGCTGATAAAATTATAAAAGATAATAACATTAAAATTGACAGTATCTTTAATTATGCTGACAGGTCTATGCGTAGTTTTGCTCAAATGGCAGATTCACTACAAAAAGTTGACCTAGCAGCAACTGTAAAAAAAATACAATATACTTTAGATGGAGTGAATCAAATTTTGGATAGTATTGATAATGGTCAGGGTACTTTAGGGAAATTGGTTAACGATGAAGCTTTATACAAAAATTTAGAAGGATCTTCAAAAGAACTTGAAGAATTATTACGTGAAATGAAAGAACATCCCAAACGTTTTGTTCATTTTTCATTATTTGGTAAAAAAGAAGCTACTTATCAGGAAGATGAGGAAACCAAGTCACAAAAATAGTTGATAAGTATTTATAATATTTTTTTAAAATATTGTTTCTAACAATCAATATTTTATTAGTTTTATCTTAAAATTTAAGTAATTTTATAAGGTTTAGTATTAATCGACTTTGTGTTGTTAATATGACCAAATATAAGTAGTTCAATATCAAACAGTAAATTATAGAAAAAACTATTACATGCATTACATTCCAAATATTCTTTTCGCAATACTACTCGTAGTTGGGATAGGTTTTTTTACAAAAAATGTAAAAAAACTAATTCGAAATATCAAATTAGGAAAAGATATTGACCGTTCTGATAATTCTTCACAGCGTTGGAAAAATATGGCCAATGTTGCATTAGGTCAATCAAAAATGGTTAGCCGTCCCGTTGCAGGTATACTTCATATTATTGTGTACCTTGGTTTTATCATCATTAATATTGAAGTAATTGAAATAATTATTGATGGTTTATTTGGAACGCACAGAGTATTTGCATTTGCAGGTGGCTTGTATAGTTTTTTGATAGGTTCATTTGAGATATTAGCATTTTTAGTTTTGATCTCGGTTATTATCTTTTGGATCAGAAGAATGATCATTAGAATTCCTCGTTTCTGGAATAAAGAAATGACATCATGGCCAAAGAATGATGCCTTGAATATTTTATATTTTGAAATGGTATTGATGTCGTTATTTTTGATCATGAATGCGGCTGATCTTAATTTGCAACTTTTAGGAGCTGATCATTATGTTGAAGCAGGATCATTTCCAATATCTAAGTATATTGCCGGGTGGTTACCACAAAATATAGATACTTTAATTTTTATTGAAAGATCTGCCTGGTGGATACATATTATAGGAATATTTATATTTTTAAATTATTTATACTATTCAAAACATTTACATGTTTTATTGGCTTTTCCAAATACTTACTATGCCAATTTGGACCCCAAGGGGAAATTAAATAATTTGGAATCGGTAACCACTGAAGTAAAAATGATGTTGGATCCAGATGCAGATCCATATGCAATGCCCGAAGAAACTAAGACAGATGAAGTACCCGAAAAATTTGGAGCAAATGATGTTGTTGATTTGAATTGGATACAACTGATGAATGCATATACTTGTACTGAATGTGGTAGATGTACTTCTGTTTGTCCTGCAAATCAAACCGGAAAGGAATTATCACCTCGTGCCATAATGATGAAAACCAGAGATCGTATTGAGGAAGTTGGTAAGAATATTGATTTAAATGGTTCATTTAAAGAAGATGATAAATCATTATTTACAACGATAAGTAATGAGGAGATTTGGGCTTGTACAAGTTGTAATGCATGTGTAGAAGAATGTCCGGTCCAAATAGATCCTTTATCAATTATTGTTGAATTGCGTAGATATCTGGTTATGGAGCAATCATCGGCACCTCAGGAATTAAATATGATGTTTACCAATATTGAAAATAATGGTGCACCTTGGCAATACAACCAAATGGATAGGCTGAACTGGAAAGATGAGTAATCAATTGAAGAATTTAAAGATTGAAAGATTCAAAAATTAGATTTGAATTATTTAATCATTTAATTATTAAATAAAAAAACATGAAAGTACCAACTATGGCAGAAATGATGGCAGAAGGAAAATCTCCAGAAGTATTATTTTGGGTAGGTTGTGCCGGTAGTTATGATGATAGGGCTAAAAAAATTACCAAAGCATTTGTAAAAATTTTAAATAATGCAAATATTGAATTCGCCGTATTAGGTACTGAAGAGAGTTGTAGTGGTGATCCGGCTAAAAGAGCAGGAAATGAATTTTTATTTCAAATGCAGGCAATGACCAATATTGAAATTTTAAATGCATATGAAATTAAAAAAATTGTAACAGCTTGTCCACATTGTTATAATACACTTAAAAATGAATATCCTGAATTGGGTGGTAATTACCAGGTTATGCATCATACGGAGTATCTCAAATTATTGTTAGATGATGGCCGGCTCACTATTGAAGGTGGACAATTTGCAGGAAAACGAATCACTTTTCATGACCCATGTTATCTGGGAAGGGCCAATGGAATTTATGAAGCACCGAGAGATCTAATAAAAAAAATGGATGTGGAGTTGGTTGAAATGAAACGTTGCAAAAGCGATGGTTTATGTTGTGGAGCCGGTGGAGCTCAAATGTTTAAAGATTCTGAAAAAGGAGATAAAGAAATATTTGTGGAGCGAACTGAAGATGCTTTAGAGGTTGAACCAGCTATTATTGCAACTGGCTGTCCGTTTTGTAATACGATGATGACGGATGGTATAAAAAATAAAGAAAAAGAAGAAGAGGTACAAGTTTTAGATATTGCAGAAATTATCGCATCTGCTAAAGAATAATAATTTAATATTTTTACTATTGATTCATGCCAACTATAAAACAAGAAGATTTAAATAATCTATACGAAGAAATTGATAAATCAAATGTTACTATTCATGATCTATCAACTGTGATAACTGAAGATGAGGAGAAAATTTCTGTCTTAAAAAAGCACCGAATAATATTTGGTATCTTAAGTTTACTTTTATTACTATTATTTATTTGGTCGTTTATACCTAAAACAACTAAAATTGAAGACGAATATTTGATTAAAAATAATTTGAGTTTAATTGATACGGATACTCTCCATAACTTACAGCTCGAAGTAGATAAAGTAAGATCAGTTGGAGCGGTATCATCAATTATAGAATTACCAATTGTTTATAGTGTTCAAATTGGGGCCTATAATAATTTTTCAGCAAATTTATTCTCAAATAACTTTTCACATTTATCAGAATTTGAACAAAGCGGCATGAATAAATATGCTTTAGGAAATTACAGCACATATAAGGAAGCTTTTCAGTTACGAAAAGATCTGCGAAAAATGGGATTTATTGATTGCTTTATAATTGCTAAATCGTATGGTGTTCCGGTGAATATTGTTGAAGCCCTGGAACTTAGTAATGAAAAATGGATTAGAGAATAAAAATATTTGAAAATTTAATTGAGATTGTTTCATACTTGCCATCCAAAAGAAATGGACTTTATGTAGCATTGAGAAAAATTGTAAATCAGATTTTTAAATGATTAAAAAATGGATTAGCGCCGCTCGTTTGCGGACATTACCTCTGTCACTTTCCGGAATAATATTAGCAAGTTTTTTAGCAGCAACCAATGGTTTTTTTGATTGGAAAATCTTTGTTTTTGCAATGCTGACAACCGTTGGTCTCCAAGTTATTTCAAATTTTGCCAATGATTATGGTGATGGTGTAAAAGGAACTGATAATGAAGATAGAGTAGGGCCAAAACGCGCATTACAAAGTGGTGAAATAACGCCAAAGCAAATGAAAAATGCGATTGTGATTACTACTGTTTTTACATTAATTGTTGCTGTTATTTTAATATATCTGTCGTTTGGAAAAGATAACTTTTTATACTCATTAATGTTCTTTGTATTAGGATTGCTTAGTATCATGGCGGCGATAAAATATACTGTAGGTAAAAATGCCTATGGTTATTATGGTTTTGGTGATGTTTTTGTTTTTCTATTCTTCGGATTATTAAGTGTTTGTGGTTCTTATTTTCTCTATACCAAAACACTAGATATTACCATTTTTTTACCGGCTTTTTCAGTTGGATTACTAAGCGTTGGCGTGTTGAATTTAAACAATATGCGAGATTATAATTCAGATAAAAAATCTCATAAAAAAACATTGGTTGTAAAAAATGGTTTAGTATTTGCAAAATATTATCATTATTTATTATTGATTTTTGCTTTTTTGTTTTCGGTATTGTTTGTTATTATCCATTTTGTCTCGTTTAAGCAATTCCTATTTTTTATAGCTTTTATACCTATCTTTTTACATTTTAAAACTGTATATCAAAATAAGGATCCGGTAACGTTAGATCCCGAATTAAAAAAATTAGCTTTGAGTACTTTTTTATTTGCCATTCTATTTGGTTTAGGACAATTGTAATAATATGATTTAAATCATTTTCTTAAGAAATAAAAAATAATAATTTTGTGAGTAATATCAATATAAGGTAATGCAAAAATTAATTTTTACGCATCTTTTTCTCAATTTGTATTTGTTGGCAATAATACAGCCTGCAATTCCTATTATTGAATATTTTGTTAATTATGAGTACATTGCAAATGAATTATGCGAGAATAAGGATAAACCAACAGTGGCTTGTAATGGTAAGTGTTATTTAGAAAAGCAGGTCAAAAAGCAACAAAGAATTGATATAGATCAAGAAGCGCCAATGCCTCCAAAAATTGATCTTGAAAAATACATAACATTAAAGAACAAAAAATTTACTTATAAATTTAGAATTGTTGAACAATTCAATCAAACTCCAACATTTTATATAAAAATTGATAAGAAAATTTTTATAGACCAATTATTAAGACCTCCTATAGTTTAAAATTAAATATTTTACATCACATCAAAAGCCATCAATACTGATGAACATTTTTTTTTGGTATAGCTTTTTTGTTTTTAGGATGATGACCACAGATTAATACCCAAAGATTGTTGAATGAACGTAAATAAATCTTCAAGAATCTATAAATTGATCTAGGTTTAATATTTATAAATTATCTTAAAATTATATATGGCTAATCAAAACAGTTTTTTATAAAGGTGTGATATTCAATCAAATGTATTTTTAATAAATTTTATAGCATACAGAGTTGTATGTCTATTCATTAATATAAACCAATATAATTTATAATGAAAAATATATATATAGCTTATGCTATTATACTCCTAGTTAGTATTAATAGCTTTGCACAACAATCAGTAATTGTGGGTAAGATTACGGATGAAAATGATAAACCAATTGAACAGGTTGTAATTAAACTACAAAGTTCAGAAATATTTGTACAGACAAATGAAAAAGGTGAGTTTAAGATCAATGCTGATCAGGGTGAAAAAGCTTTGTTATCACATATAAATTACAAGTCTAAAACGGTTGAATTACGTAATAATATGATAATTACTCTAGAGGAGAGTGCGATTCAATTGAATACGATCATAATTAAGGCAGATCCTTTTGGAGAAATTGCGCAATCTAAAGTAGTTTATGATGATATTAAAGCCTCAACACAGCCTAGAAGTGTAGGTGATCTCTTTAAGGATATTCCTGGTTTTGGTATTCAAAAACGTGGCGCTTATGCATCTGAACCAGTTTTTAGGGCATTTAAATATGAACAATTAAATATTCAATATGATGGAGGGATGAAGATTCTTAATGCCTGCCCTAATAGAATGGATCCTATTACAACACATGTGATTCCTGAAGAGATTGAAAAAATTGAGATCATAAGGGGTCCTTTTACTGTTCGATTTGGTCAGAATTTTGGAGGAATTATCAATATGGTTTCAAGATCTATGAGCAATCAAAAATTGGGTTTTACTGGTAATATTGAAGCTGGTTATGAAACCAACGGAAATAATTTTACTACAAGAGGAACATTTTTGTATAAAAAAGAAAAATTTGATCTCGAATTGAACGGATCTTACAGAGATTATGGTAACTATACTGATGGAAATGGTGATGAGGTGCCCTCTTCATTCAAGACTACAGATTATTCTGTAAAATTTGGTTATAATCCAGCTGTAAATCAGCGATTAAAATTTACCTGGCGTCAGTCATTTGGAAGAGATATTGATCATGCCGGATTACCTATGGATTCACCTTATGATGATAGTTATTTAGTTGGATTAGATTATAAAATTACCGATCTGTCCGAAAAAGTAGATGCTATTTCCTTTAAGGGCTTTTATTCGTATGTTGATCATTTAATGACCAATGAAGGCCGTCCGAGTTTTAAAGCAACTTTTGCTTCATCGAATGTATTTGCTACGACATATGGAGGTAAGGCAGAGATTATATTAACCCCTTCGGATCAATTAAAGATATTTACTGGCGCAGATGCTAATTTTATTGCTAGGGATGGTTCAAGAATCCGTACTATAAAAATAATGAATGGTAATCCATTACCCGAACCTAAGATCAAAGTTGATAAGATCTGGCAGGATTCGGAGGTAAATGATATTGGCGTTTTTGCCGAAGGAAAATATATGATCTCTGATCGATCAATTATTACTGCAGGTTTAAGATCTGATTTTATTTCAACAACAATTCATGACCCTGAACAGGACTTTTTAAACGAATATGGCATTGATGGAGAAATTGAGGATCAATCAGAAGTTAATTTTAGTGGTAATGTTTCTTATGTTTATAATATCAACAATTCACAATGGCAATTTGCTTTTGGTAGAGGAGTGAGAACCGCCTCAATGATAGAGCGTTATATCAATCATTTTAATATTGGTACTGACCCGTATGAATATGTTGGTAATCCTTATCTAGATCCGGAGATCAATAATCAATTTGAAGTATCTTTTAAACAATGGCATGAAAATTTTGATTTTGGAGCAACGGTGTTTTATTCATTTTTGAGAGATTATATATCTGCGGTAGTTGATGAAAGTTTACCAAGAAAATTTATGCCAACTGTAGAACCAATCTATGCGAAGCGATTTATTAATATTGACAAGGCAACTCAGACCGGATTTGAGATGTTTTTTAATTATCACATCACTTCAGATTTGAGTTTTTTATCTGACCTGTCTTATACTTATGGTCAAAATATTGATTTTGATGAGCCGCTACCTCAGGTAACACCTTTAACAGCGCATTTAAGTATAAATTATGATAAAGAAAAATATTGGGTTAATTTAAAATCGCGATTGGTTGCTGAGCAGGATCGTATTTCAAAAACATTTAAAGAACAAGAAACACCCGGTTTTGCAACATTTGATTTTAGTGCAGGATTTAAACCATTGAAAGGGTTTACAGTGGGCGCTGCTGTTTTAAATATTTTTGACACAGCATATTATGAACACTTAAATTTTTCATATACGAACTCTGATATAATGAATGGTAGAATTTATGAACCAGGAAGAAATTTTACAATTTATTTGAATTATAGTTTTTAAAATTTAGTTTGTTAATTAACTAGTTTTGTTGAAAAACTGCAAAAGATTATTTTCTTTTGCGGTTTTTTTTTTGGTTTTAATAAATATCTTCAATAATTTTATAGAATAACTTTTTAATATGTCAATTATGAACATAACTTATCTCGGTCATGCCTCCTTATCTATTCAAGTTGCAAATAAGAATATTATCGTCGATCCGTTTATAACTGCTAATGACCTGGCAAAAAATATTGATATTAATTCGCTTAAAGCAGATTATATTTTAGTTACACACGCACATCAGGATCATATTTTAGATGTAGAATCAATTGCAAAGCGCACTGGCGCAAAGATTATTTCTAATTTTGAAATTGTAAACCATTATGGTACATTAGGTATTGACGGTCATCCTATGAATCACGGTGGTTCATGGCAATTTGATTTTGGTAAAGTAACATATTTAAATGCCATTCATAGCAGTTCTTTTCCAGATGGTTCTTATGGAGGTCAGCCAGGAGGATTTTTATTAGAAACAGCCGAAGCCAATGTTTATATTGCAGGTGATACAGCTTTGACAATGGATATGAAATTAATTCCGCTTCAAGCAAAATTAGATCTGGCAATCTTGCCTATAGGAGATAATTTTACTATGGGAATTGAAAGTGCATTAATTGCTGCCGAATTTGTTGAATGTGATAGAGTGTTAGGTTATCATTATGATACTTTTGGGTATATTGAAATTGACCATCAAAAAGCTAAAGAAGTTTTTAAAAATAAAGGATTTGATCTTACTTTATTAGATATTGGAAATTCTATACAAGTATAAACCACTAAAAATTTTAAATATGAAAGCAAATATGGTAGCTTGGTTCGGAATTCCTGTAAATGATATTATACTCTCGATCGTAACCCTTAAAATAAATGAATTATGATGACAAGATTGGAACTTAGAAAAGAGTATTGGAAACATCCTAATTGGCATAAAAAAGATATTTTAAATGATTTTAAGGATGAATCTGAAGAAGTTTTTAAAAAAGCTTTTAGTTTACATGTTGCTGAAGGTAAAAAGCTAAATATTAGAGATAAAAAATTATTAGAGTATTTATTTTGGAAAGTTAGAAAACGTCAATGGGAGAGTATTCATTATATCCCGAGGTTCGATGTTGATAATTCAAAACAAATTAAATTTGTAAAAGCGATGAATAAGATCCGTAAAGAATTTATTAATACTGAAGATCTTGAATTTCGTATCGGTAAAGAACATTCTTATGTTGAAGTTGATAAAAAAGATCTTTTACCATCTACTGATCTAAAAACATTTGCTCTTTTTTTAAAACAACATTTTTTATTGACCATTAGTTTAAAAACTATTGAAAAATATTTAAAAATAAAGTAGATATTATTAGTTTTAAATCTTTACCATTATGAAAAATTTTATTCTTGGATTGTTTTCTGGTTTGATTATTATGGGAATTACTGTTTGGATTATGATGCCCAAAATGATGATCAATGAATATGAAAGTAAATTTGACTTTAACAAAACAGTTAGCTCAGTTGAAAAAGCTGTAAATGAATTTGATAGTTGGAAAACTCCAAAAACATTTGATATTAGACAAAACATATTAGATACAGGATTTGATAATATGACTCAAGTTAAAATTATAACATTGTGTCAGCCTAATTATGCTCAAAAGATCTTATCAAATGATAAAGACAAAGTAGTAAGTACAATGATGCCTTTAGGATTAGGTGTTTATGAAAATAATAGTGGTAAAGTATTCATTGCTGAAATGAACGTTAGTTTGATGGGCATGATGTTTGGAGGGAATGTTTCAGATGTGATGGGAGATGCGAGTAATGATATTGGTAAAATACTTGAAGGTATTGTTGAGAATTAAGGAGCTATATATAAATAGTAAGATTACCCAATAGCCTTTTTTATTGCTTTTTGTAAAACACCTTTACCTTTTAAACCTGTAAATCGTTCAATTTCTTTACCATTTTTAAAAACAATAATGGTTGGAATACTTCTAATACCCAGTTGTTTAGAGGCTTTTGGGTTTTTTTCTACATCAAATTTGCATATTTTCACTTCTTTAAAACTGTTTTCTTCTGCAAGCTCACTAATAACCGGACCTTGAAGTTTACAAGGTTGACACCAATCAGCCCAAAAATCTACCAATGTAATGCCTTGTTTTATTTGAGATTTAAAGTTATGATCATTCAAATTGATTAATTTTTCACTGTCTTTATGATTTCCTTTTAAAGCAGGTGCAAACATTTTATACCTGCGATACATAAAAATTACTAAAACTAAAATGATAATACCAACGCCAATTATTGTATTCATGTTTTATATTTAAAAATATTAACTGTAAAAATAGAGTTAATTATATTATTAATTGTACCCTTGCCAGGTATCGAACCTATATCTAAAGTTTAGGAAACTCTTTTCTATCAGTTGAACTACAAGGACAAAATGATGTGCAAATGTAAAAATTTTAATCATTATCTAAATATCTTTCTTTGGCAATTAATGCAGCCCCATAAGATGTTGTGAATTGTGGAAAAGAATTGACATGAACAGCCCTCATGAGTTCATTTTCTAAAGCATCTACCATTCCTTTATTTAAAGCAGTTCCACCATCAAACAATACGGTATCTTGTATTTTTCCTCTGCCAGCTAGTCTGGTAATACGTTTCGCTATAGAATAATGAATGCCGGATGCAATTTCTGATGTATTATGCCCTGCTGCTAGTAGTGATATGATTTCTGATTCTGCAAATACGGCACAAATACTATTAATAGGTAATGGCGTATCTTTTGCTTTAAAGTGTAAAACTTCTAATTCCTGTACTTCAACTTCAAGATTTCGGGCAGAGATATCCAAAAATTTTCCGGTACCTGCAGCACATTTGTCATTCATAAAAAAGTTTGTCATTTTACCAGCATCATCAAGCATAATTACTTTTGTATCTTGACCACCAACATTAATAATTGTTTTTACTTTAAGGTCATTTCCCAAACTATTTCTTGCACCTTTAGCATTGGCTGTAAGCTCGTTAATATTTTCATTGCTAATTTTAAATAATTTCCTCCCATAACCAGTAGAAACAATATACTTTAGATCATCTCTTGTTAAATTATTGAATTTTAATAATCTATCAAGACTATCTAATGCATTTTGGTTAAACATGCTTCCTGTAGGCGAACCAATTTTGTCAACCATTTCTCCTGACTCATCAATCAAAACAATTTTAATGGTTGTTGATCCTATATCTACTCCTAAATAATAATTCATATCTATTTCTTTCTTTTATTATCCTTAATTGACTCCATAAAGGCCTCCAAGCGTGTGGTAAGTTGACCTGAATCTTTTGGATTATAATCTAATTCAACGTTAAGTACAGGATAGTTTGCTTTTTCTAATTCCTGACCAATCTTTCTTGATTCCATATCATAAAGCTGACATCCTGTAAAGGTTTGATATACCACACCATCAGCTTTATAATCCTTCATAGCTTGTAAAATTTTTCTAATTCTATCATCATTTGGTGTAAAATTAGGACAGGTACTTGGTTTTAGATATCTATCCGCTACCGC
>JAUWUU010000095.1 GCA_030617765.1 Flavobacteriia bacterium
GCATCTTCAACAACATGATTATCAAATTGGGTAACAAACATATCGGTTCCTTTAGCTGTTGCTACAGGAATTAAATTGGTAATATCTTCGGGAGTGATTATCACACCACAGGCATGAGTTCCTGTGTTTCTAACCGAACCCTCTAATGCTCTTGCCTGATTTATAGTTTGTGCATCAATACCATTACTTTCTGAAATTCTTTTTAACTCATTTACATTTTCAATTTCTTCTTTGCGGAGTGCTTTAACCTTTGAAATACTTTTTTCATCATCACCAAAAATGTTTTTTAATTTTACATTGGGTATTAATTTAGCTATTTTATCTGCATCTTGTAAGGGTAGATCTAAAACTCTGGCAGCATCACGAATAGAAGATTTTGCAGCCATTGTACCATAGGTTATAATTTGGGCAACTTGTTTATTACCATATTTATGAATTACATAATCAATTACTTTTTGTCGTCCCTCATCATCAAAATCAATATCAATATCTGGTAAAGAAACTCTGTCTGGATTTAAAAAACGCTCAAAAAGTAAATCGTATTTAATCGGATCAATATTAGTGATCTTTAAGCAATAAGCTACTACAGATCCTGCAGCAGAACCCCTGCCGGGTCCAACCGAAACATCCATTTTTCTCGCTTCTCTGATAAAATCTTCAACAATTAAGAAATAACCGGGATATCCCGTATTTTCAATGGTCATCAACTCAAAATCAATTCGCTCTTTTAATTCATCCGTTAGTACATCATATCTTTTGTTAGCACCTTCATAAGTCAGGTGTTTTAAATAGGTGTTTTCACCTCTCTTGCCATTATCTTCTTTATCCTCAGGTTGAATAAATTCTATTGGAATATCAAACTTTGGCAGTAAAACTTCCCTCGCTAATTTATAGATCTCTATCTTATCAACTATTTCCTGAATGTTAAGAATCGCTTCAGGAGTATGATGAAACAATTGTTTCATTTCATCCTGACTCTTATAGTAATACTCATCATTTGGCAAACCATAACGAAACCCTCTACCCTTCCCTTTTGGAGTATCAAACTTCTCACCTTCCTTAACACATAATAAAATATCATGCGATTCAGCTTCTTTATTGTTTATGTAAAAAGTATTATTGGTTGCAATAACTTTTACATCGTGCTGTTTTGAAAATTGCAATAACACTTCATTAACATGTTGCTCGTTCTCCTGATGATGGTTATTAAGTTCTAGATAAAAATCGTCACCAAATTCTTTTTTCCACCAAAGCAAAGCTTCTTCGGCTTGTTTTTCACCAACATTTAAAATCTTACTCGGAATTTCTCCATACATATTACCACTTAAAACAATGATATCTTCTTTATACTTTTTTAATATTTCCCTATCAATTCTGGGCACATAATAAAATCCATCGATATAGGCGATAGAAGCTAATTTGGCAAGATTATGATAGCCTTTTTTATTCTTTGCCAGCATCACAATTTGATAACCATTATCCTTAGTATTTTTATTGAGGTGATCTGTACAAACATGAAATTCACAACCTACAATTGGTTTTATCGGATTTTCTGCTGTTTTGTTATAATTTAATACTTCTTTGACAAACAAAAAAGCACCCATCATATTTCCAGTATCAGTCAACGCAACAGCGGGCATTTCGTTTTTTTCTGTAGCTTTTATTAGATCTAAAACACTCGATGTAGATTGTAAAATTGAAAATTGAGAATGATTGTGTAAATGTGAAAATTGAGCATTTTCTAAATTATGCTGTTTATGTTCAAATTTTTGTTCTTCTATACTTTCACTTTTGTGCTCTTTACTTTTTAACTTTTCGCTTTCCTTTTTTAAATTTTTATGTTTTAGCCCAATTAAATCTATAGTATGAGGATTATTTTTATTAAACTTCTCAAAATAATCTTCTGAAACTTCTAACTGTTCTAATGAATAATGTTTTTTCCTTAATAATTCTAAAAAACACCTTGTAGTAGCTTCAACATCAGCTGTAGCATTATGTGCTTCAGAAAATGGTTTATTAAAAAGTTTTTGATGTAATTCGGTTAATGTTGGGAGTTTAAATTTACCATATCTACCACCGGGAATTTGACAAAGTAAAGCTGTTTTTTCTGTACAAGTATCTAAAACCGGAAAATCGTTTAATTGTGTTTCTATACCTTCTCGGAAAAACTCACAACCCAAAATATTTAAATCAAAACCAACATTTTGACCAACTACAAACTTTGTTTTTGACAATGCAGTATTAAAAAGTGCCAATACTTCTACTAAACTTTTCCCTTGTTCCTGTACTAACTGTGATGAAATACCGTGAATTTGCTCTGCATCATACGGAATATTATAACCATCCGGTTTGATCAAAAAATCTTGGTGCTCAACTAGCTCACCCATTTCATCATGCAATTGCCAGGCTATTTGCACTGCTCTAGGCCAATTATCAACATCAGTAATTGGTGCTTTCCAGTTTTTGGGCAAACCCGTAGTTTCAGTATCAAAAATTAAAAACATTTGCTTGTGATTTTCTTATAAATAGAGATTTTAAAAGTATTAATTAAATAGTCTTTATAATTCTATAAGTCTGTTTTTTTATTAACAATCCAAAAAAAATTAAAGAACTTTAACAGAACTATTAAATCCTAAAATATTCTTAATTAAAATGTGATATTTATTACATAAAACATAAAAATTCAATTTAGAATATTATTACCAATAACCCTAACAATAGTCATGTTTTATCGTTTTTATAAACTCTAAATTTATACCTCTCATTCAAGTAATAAGTTATATTTATTATGAAAAAACTTGATCTCGATAACTTAAACATCACTAATAAAAACTTCATCAATCATTTTGGTGAAATTTCAAAAATTAACAAAAATAGTATAATTGTTTCTTTAGATAATAGCACTAATTGCCAAACCTGCAAAGCAAAATCTGCTTGTGGAATATCAGATTCAAATACAAAAGAGATTGAGATTAATAATAATTTTCAATCACTTCATATCAATGAAAAAGTGAATGTTATTATGAGAAAAGAATTGGGGTTGAAAGCTGTTTTCTTTGCCTATGTTTTCCCTTTTATTTTAATGTTTTTAACACTGATCATTGCATCGTTCTTCTTTAAAGAATGGCTTGCCGGTTTGTTGTCAATTTTTATTCTAATTCCTTATTATATAGCGCTTTATTTATATAAGGATTCCTTTAATTCTTATTTTAATATTTCAATTGTAAAGAATAATTAATATGACAGTATCCATTATCTATAGTGTTTTATTATTAACTTCTTTAGGAATCATTGCTGCTATCATATTATATCTAGTTTCAAAGAAATTTTATGTTTATGAAGATCCTTTGATCACTGAAGTGGAAGAGATTCTGCCTGCTGCAAATTGTGCCGGTTGCGGTTCTCCCGGATGCAGATCGTTTGCTGAGAAATTGGTAGGCACTGAAGATATTTCAGATCTTTTTTGTCCGGTTGGCGGAAATGATGTAATGAAATCTATAGCCAATTTACTTGGAAAAGAAGTTGCTGAGAAAGATCCTACTGTAGCAGTTCTTCTCTGTCAAGGCAGTTGTGATATGCGCCCAAAAACAACCCAGTTTCAAGGTCCTGACTCCTGTGCTATTTCTGCATTGGTATTTAGTGGAGAAACTGATTGTCAATATGGATGTCTGGGTAAAGGCGATTGTGTTGAGTCTTGTTTGTTTGATGCAATGTATATGGATAAAGAAACTGGTTTACCGGTAATAATTACTGATAGTTGTACTTCATGCGGTGCCTGTGTTGAGGCATGTCCAAAGAATATTATTGAAATGCGTCCTAAAAATAAAAGAGATCTAAAGATTTATGTGGGATGTATGAATGAAGACAAAGGTGGTATTGCAAAAAAAGCCTGTGCAGTTGCTTGTATTGGTTGCTCAAAATGTTTTGATGTTTGCCCTAAAGATGCAATAACTATGGAAAATAATCTGGCATATATTGATCCATATTTATGTACGCTTTGCAGAAAATGTGTTGACGTATGCCCTACTCATTCTATTATTGAAACTAACTTCCCTCCTAAAAAAAAGAAAACTCTGCCAATCCCTAGCAAAGAGAAAAAAATAAAAGTTATCGTTGAACCTTTAAATTCTAATAACGATGCTTAAAACATTTCCAAAAGGAGGAATTCATCCCCATGAAAATAAAATAACTTCTTCAAAAGCTATCAAAAGATTAGCCCCTCCAAAAGTAGTTTATGTGCCAATTTCACAACATATTGGAATTCCTTCAAAAATTATTGTTGAGCGGAAAGAAAAAGTTAAAATAGGACAAGTAATTGCAAAATCGGGTGGTTATATTTCATCAAATATTCATTCGCCTGTTGCCGGCACAGTTACAAAACTTGATAAATTCTTTGATAGTAGTGGTTATAAGAAACAGTGTATTGTAATTAGAACAGATGCAAAAGATAAATCAAATTTTGAAGAGATTGATCTGCCATTACTCACTGAAATAAAACTATCTGAAAAGGATATACTACAACATATTACTGATTATGGTATTGTTGGGTTAGGCGGTGCTACCTTTCCTTCTCATGTTAAATTAAATATACAAAAAGATAAGAATATTGATTGTTTGATCATTAATGGAGTTGAGTGTGAACCCTATCTGACCGCTGATCACAGGTTAATGTTAGAAAAAGCCGAAGAAATAATTGTGGGTATTCAAATTTTAATGTTTGCATTACATATCGAAAAAGCAATCATTGGCATAGAGAATAATAAAAAAAACGCAATAGAAAATTTTAAGGAATTAACCAAAAACAATCATAAAATTAAAGTTGCTGCTTTAAAAATAAAATATCCGCAAGGAAGTGAAAAACAATTGGTTAGGGCTTTATTAAAAAGAGAAGTACCCAAAAATGGTCTGCCACTTGATGTTGGTGTAATCGTACATAATGTAGGTACAATATTTGCAATTTACGAAGCCGTACAACACAACAAATCTTTAACAGAACGCGCAGTTACAGTAACCGGAAAAAAGATTAAAGATCCTTCTAATTTTTGGGTAAAAATTGGCACACCCGTTATTGATCTGATAAATGAAGTAGGCGGATTACCAGAAGATACCCGTAAAATTTTAAATGGTGGCCCTATGATGGGGAAAGCCATTAAAAATACCAATGTACCAATTACAAAGGGAACTTCAGGTATTTTGGTTATTTCTGAAGAAGAAGCAGAAAGAAAAAAATCTTCAAATTGCATTCGTTGTGGTGAATGTGTTTTTGTCTGCCCAATGGGATTAGAACCCCATTTATTGATGAATTTAACCGAAAAGAGAATGTTTGAAAATGCTTTTAATGAAGATATTATGACTTGTATTGAATGTGGCTCTTGTAGTTATGTTTGTCCATCTCATCGTCCACTTTTAGATTATATCAGATTTGGAAAAAGTATTATCAAAACCTTAGAATTTGCAAAAGATAAAAAATGAGCAAAAAACCAATTATCATATCAGCTTCACCACATATTCATTCAGACAGGACTTCAAAAAAACTGATGTATGATGTGGTTATTGCATTAATTCCTGCTTTTTTAGTATCCATATATGTATTTGGAATAGGTGCTATTATTGTAACAGCGGTTGCTGTAATATCATGCTTAATATTTGAATATTTAATTCAAAAATATCTATTAAAAGCTGAAGTAACTATCAGTGATGGTTCCGCTTTATTAACTGGTATTTTACTAGCTTTTAATTTACCTTCAAATCTACCTATTTGGATGATCATTGTTGGGAGTTTAGTTGCAATTGCTGTTGCAAAAATGTCTTTTGGCGGACTCGGATTTAATATATTTAATCCTGCATTGGTCGGTCGGGTTTTTCTATTGATCTCTTTTCCTGTTCAAATGACAATGTGGCCCACCGCCATTGAAAATCAGGCAAAAATAGCAGATGCAGTCACTGGCGCAACACCTTTAGGAATTATAAAAGAGGGATTACAATTTGGCGAAACAATGACTGATCTAAGCAGTAAAATTCCTTCTAACCTCGATATGTTTATAGGGCTTACCGGAGGCTCATTAGGGGAAATATCAATAATTGCGTTGCTTATTGGTGGATTATTCTTGATATATAGAAAAGTAATTAGCTGGCATATACCTGTTACTATGCTTTTTACAATGGCTGTCTTTACAGGAATTTTTTGGATGATCGATCCCGAGCAATATGCAAATCCATTATTTCATCTGCTTTCGGGTGGTGCAATTCTAGGTGCATTTTTTATGGCTACAGATCTGGTTACAAGTCCTATGACAAGAAAAGGAATGGTGATTTTTGCAATTGGTATAGGCTTGATTACCGTTGTTATTAGATTGTTTGGCGCATATCCAGAAGGTGTTTCATTTGCAATTATCATCATGAATGCTTTTGTACCACTAATCAACAAATATTTCAAACCACGTCGATTTGGTTCAAAGATTAAATCAAAAATAATATAGTTATGCGCAAAAAAGAATCAACGTTTCTAAATATGGTCTTATCTCTGGCAATGATAACAATTGTTGCAGGATTTTCATTGGGATTTGTTAATGATCTAACCAAAGGACCAAAAGCTAAAGCTAAATTAGAACGAAAAATAAATGCTTTAAAACTTGTTTTACCTGAATTTGATAATAATCCTGTAGCAGAAAAACAATTAATTAAATCTGATAAATTTAAAGATAGTATTGAAATTTATACCGCTTTATTTAACAATGAATTTGTTGGAAGTGCAGTTGTAGGATCTTCTAATAAAGGCTTTAGCGGATTGATTAAAATTATGGTAGGATTTAATCCTGATGGAAAAATACAAAATATTGCAGTTTTGGAACAAAAAGAAACACCCGGTTTAGGTACAAAAATGAAAGATGAAAAATTTTTAAAACAATTTAGAGGAAAAGACCCTTCATCTTTTAATTTGAAAGTTATTAAAGATGGTGGAGAAGTTGATGCGATAACCGGATCAACGATTACTTCAAGAGCCTTTGGAGAAGCAACTCAAATGGCTTATGATGAATTTATTAAAAATAAATGATCTTTAAAATGTGACGTATTATGACAAAAAAGATTGATCAAAAACAAAATTTCTTAAAGGGTATCCTAAAAGAGAATCCTGTCTTTGTAATGTTATTAGGTATGTGCCCTACCTTAGGTGTTACTTCATCAGCATTTAACGGACTAGGAATGGGAGTAGCAACTTTATTTGTATTATTAATGTCAAATATTGTTGTTTCTTTAATTAAAACACAGATTCCAAGTAAAGTGCGAATTCCGGCATTTATCATCATTATTGCTTCATTTGTAACTGTTGTTGAAATGGTTTTAGAAGCTTTTATTCCTTTTCTATATGAACAATTAGGAATTTTTATCCCATTAATTGTAGTAAACTGTTTGATCTTAGGTAGAGCAGAATCATTTGCTTCAAAAAACAATCTGTGGTCATCAATTGTCGATGCCTTAGGAATGGGAATCGGGTTTGTTATTGCATTAACCATTTTAGGAGCTACCAGAGAAATATTAGGCAGTGGCAGCATATTTGAAATGAAATTTGTTTCAGAAGACGCCAATACTTTTATTTTATTTATTCTACCACCCGGAGCATTTATTGCTTTGGCTTATTTATCGGTTCTTTTCAATAAAATTTCAATTAAAACACTTTCATAATGGAATATATTATCATTATCATAGCCGCTATTTTTGTCAATAATATTGTGCTGGCACAGTTTTTAGGAATATGTCCGTTTTTAGGTGTATCCAGTAAAGTATCAACTTCTGTTGGTATGTCAGGCGCTGTATTATTTGTAATGACAATTGCAACAATTGCATCCTATTTATTACACCAATATGTTTTAATTCCATTTGGTTTAGATTATTTACGTACCATTACTTTTATATTGGTTATTGCTGCTTTGGTTCAAATGGTTGAGATTATTTTAAAAAAAGTAAGTCCGCCACTTTACAAAGCACTTGGCGTATTTCTACCATTAATTACTACAAATTGTGCCGTTTTAGGAGTTGCTATTTTAGCCATAGGATTAGAAGATGCCAGTTTATTAAAAGCAGTGATCTTTGCAATAGCAAATTCTATAGGTTTTGCTTTAGCAATAATTGTCTTTTCAAGCATACGAGAACAATTAGAACTAGCAAACATACCCGAAGGAATGAAAGGTGTACCAATTAATTTATTAGTTGCCGGACTTCTATCACTTGCCTTTTTAGGTTTCACAGGTTTAGTATAAAATTTTTTCAATTAGGATACGGCATTTAAAATAAACTCAGTACCTTTGCAAACTTAAATTAATAACCAAGGTCGAGTACCTTAAAAATTAACAACAATGCCAGTAAAAATTAGATTACAAAGACACGGTAAAAAAGGAAAACCTTTTTATTGGATAGTAGCTGCTGATGGACGTTCAAAGCGTGACGGTAGAATGCTAGAAAAACTAGGGACTTACAATCCAAACACTAACCCTGCAACTATCGACTTAAACATTGATGGAACAGTTAAATGGTTACAAAACGGTGCACAACCAACAGATACTGCAAAAGCAATTTTGAGCTACAAAGGTGCAATGTTGAAAAATCATCTTTTAGGTGGTGTTCGTAAAGGAGCAATAACTGAAGAGCAAGCTGAAGAAAAATTCAATGCTTGGTTAGAAGAAAAAGTAGCTAAAATCGAAAAGAAAGAAACTGAATTAGCAAAAGCTAAAGACGATGCGAAAGCAAAAATTTTAAAAGCAGAAAAAGAAATCAACGAAAGTCGCATAACTGCTGTTGAAGAAGCTGAAAATGAAGCTGTAAAAGCTGCTGCTGATGCCAAGGCTTCTGCCGAAGCTGCTGCAAAAGCAAAGGAAGCTCCTGAAGAAGAAGCTCCTCAAACAATTGATGATGTTGTTGAGCAAGCAAAAGATGAAGAAAAATAAGTCTTTAACTTTTTCATAACTTTGAAACCTGGCAATTTTTGTCAGGTTTTTTTTATTTTAAAAATTATGCAAAAAAAAGATTGTTTTTATTTAGGTAAAATTGTAAAAAAATACAGCTTTAAAGGTGAGCTTATCATTAAATTAGACACCGACGAACCTGAGTTATATGAAGACTTAGACTATGTGTACATAGAAAATGGAAACACTTTTCTACCTTTTTTTTTCAAAAAAAGCAGCTTGCAAAAAGGCAATCAACTTCGTGTTGATTTTGAAGATGTTAAAAATGAAGCTGATGCTGATTCACTGTTAAAAAGTGATGTGTATTTGCCTTTGGATCTTTTACCTGAATTAAGTGGTAATCAGTTTTACTATCACGAAGTAATTGGATTTGAAATAGAAGATGTGAATTATGGAAAAGTTGGAAAAATAACTGCTGTAAATGATAATGTTGCCCAACCTTTGTTTGTTGTAGAAAATAAGGACAAAGAAATTTTGATTCCGCTGATTGATGATTTTATTAAAAAAATTGATCGGAAGATTAAGAAAGTCATTGTTGAAACTCCCAAAGGTTTGATTGAAATGAATGAATAATAATTTAAAAAAAATTGGTTTATGTTTTTCCGATTGAATTTTAAACTTTGAACTTTATACTTTAAAAAATGAATAACAAACCTTTCCAGTTTAAAGAATTTACCATCCATCAAGATAAAACGGCTATGAAAGTTGGAACAGATGGTGTTTTACTTGGAGCTTGGGTTACATTGCATGAAAATATAAATAACGCTTTAGATATTGGCACTGGTACAGGTTTAATTGCTTTACAACTAGCTCAGCGAAATGATATAGAAACCATAGATGCTATAGAAATTGAACCTCATGCTTATGAGCAGGCTGTTGAAAATTTTGAAAACAGTGATTGGGCTAATCGTCTTTTCTGTTACCATGCTTCATTACAAGAATTTATTAACGAGATAGATGAAC
>JAUWUU010000165.1 GCA_030617765.1 Flavobacteriia bacterium
ATCAACTTCATGATCAATCCCTTTAAATTCATCCAAAACCTTTTGTACATTCTTATCGATGTTCTTAAGATCTGTATCATATTTTGTTGCCAAAGACTCTTGACCCGGCAACTGTTCAATCATTAAAGTTGAAGAAGGGAATGCAAACTCAACACCTAAAGCAGCTGCTAATTTTACAATAGCCATATGTAACCTATGCCTTGAAGATTGTTCATCACCCCAATCTAATTTCTTAAAAAACACGTTAACCAGAATTTTTAAAGAAGAATCACCAAAACTTGTAAATTCTACATTATAAGACTCACTTCTTGTATCAGGATGTTCAATGATTATTTTTCTAATCCCTTGCACAAAGGCTTCAATTAAAACAGGAGGAGTATCATATCTTATGCCAAGTTCAGTACTGTAGCGTCTAAACTTTCTCAATCCTTTATTATTGATCTCCATTTCAGAAACTTTACTATTTGGTATTTGAAATATTGAAGTATCTGCTGCTCTAACACGTGTTGATCTCATTCCTACTTTCTCAACCATTCCTTCTACCCCACCAATCACAACCCAATCACCCAAACGAAAAGGTTCATCCATAAATATATTAAGTGTTCCAATTAAATTTTTAACTGAATCCTGGGCAGCAAAAGCTATGGCCACACCACCTATTGAAGCACCTGCTATAACTGTTGTAGGATTAACGCCAAATAAAGTTAGAATATGCAAAAAACCAATAAAGACAATTAAATACAATAATAACTTATTCAAAATTGGTGCTAATTGTTCATTCAATCTTGAGTGGGTCTTCTTACTAAAATCACCGTAATACATTATGATCAATTTGACCAGTTTAATAAAAAAATAAACCCAGAAAATAGTTTGAGCAATATTCAATCCTAAAAATAAAAAATTATTAATCTTAAATAATTGAAGAGAAGGCAAAAGGTACTCTATAAAAGTTAATACAATAATCAATACTAAAAGTCTGGCAATTTCATTAAGTAAATCAACTGATCTCTCATAAGCTTTATCACTAATGATCAACCTTTGAACTATTTTTAAACTATAAATAATTAAAGGTTTTAATATATAATACAATAAAAATGAGATCGCAATTAAAATCAAAATTCCGATTGGTTTCCAAACATTTACACCTTTTATTTCTTCTTCAAAAAGAAAAGGAACCTTTTTTTGGAGCCATGTAAATTCCCACGGAAAGGTCTCTTTATAAATTTTATCAATAGATTCAACTGTTTCTTTTGAATAATACCAACGTGAACCAATTTTTTCTACATATATTCCAGGTATCTTATGAGGAAAAGGAGTAAATCTGTTAAGTGGTTTATCAAGATCATTGGCCTGTAAACTTGAAATCGTATCTAAATAATTGGGGTCAGTTGGAACATTTTTAAAATCAACAATCAATCCTTTACCATCTAAAATCTCTTTTATTTTAATAACCTTAGCAATCGCCTCTTTTTTAGGTATTCCACGAATAGTCAAGGCTGCTTTGGAAGCATTATAACTATCGGCTTGCAAAAAATACAGATGTGTGTAAATAGTCCTATTCGGATTTCTTAAATTTGGCTTAACAGCTTGTTGTGAATAAGTAAATCCTGTAAAAAACAGGAAAAAGAAGATGATTTTATTCATAAAAATATTCTTAAAATTTTGACGAAAATAACTATATTATTCGATTGTAAAAAATTTGAATTACATTTCTTATTTTTTGGAATTTATCTAATATATTATTTTTATAATTACCAAGCTGAACCAATGATCACGTAAAAAGCCCAATCTTCCGGACCTCTTGCAGCATCAACTCCAATTTTTAAACCCAAATCTTTCATAAGCAAATATCTTGCACCTCCACCGGCATTCCAAACAAATTGATTATTATCGAAATCTTCTACAGATCTGATTGCAGTTCCAATACCTGCAAATCCAACAACTCCCCATCGAGGTAAAAAATTATAAGTTTGTTGTGTCTCAGCAAGCGCAGTAAATCTACCCTGATAACGCAAAGCAGGAATACCCCTTAGATTTACATAAGGATAAGCGTAAAAAGGGGGAGATCCTGATGATACATTTGATTCCACTCTAAATGCTGATATCCATTTTTCATCAACCTGAAAATAAAGGTGAGAATAGAAAATTAATTTTCCCCAGTCTCTGTTACTTCCAAAAAGTTCCAGATTTTGAGTATAACTCATATGAAATTTTAATCCTTTTGTTGGTGACAAAGAATTATTTAAGTTATCAAATTCTGATATTAAAGAAACGCCACTATTCCAAAATTCAAAATCTTCAGGATTAATTTCAGTAGACTCAGTAATATCCTGAGGAACAGTAATTTTAGAAAGACTATATTTTCCACCTAAAAAGAAATTACTCTCACCCATTCGAAATTTCATTTCCTGAGAAAAGAAAAATATATTTTGTTCAAAAGTTATTGGGTGATCAGGACCTAAGCCATAATAATCAAGAGTTACACTTCCATAACCGGAAGCACCAGTATATCTTATCTTATCATTTTTCCAATATCCCGTATATCCTCCACCGGCAAACCACGTTCCATTCGTAGTGATTCCTGCCGCACCTCCAATCATATCAGCTTTTTCAAGTGAATCTTTTTTTTGAATGAAATAAATTAAGCCTCCAACCAAACCAACACCTACCGCCGGTTCAGTAACCGGTAAGGCAACGGGAAGGATTTTATTCTTTTTTTTAGTTTTATTGTTTTTATAAGCTTTAGACAATGTATCAATAGAATTTATCATATTACTTTGCGCATTTACATAAAGAACAACACCAAAAAAAATATAAATAGTAAGTAAAAATTTGTGTTTAATCACGATTAAAATTTAATGAATTCAGTTAATACACTCTATTTTATAAATTTACAACAAAAATCTATAATTTTTTTGATAAAAGGAATGATTCTCAGCCACCAATTAGTCTGGCTTTAGATCTGATCATTCAATGTTTATTATATTGATACTGCATACCTATTAACCTATTGTGGAATTAAAAAAACAAAAATAATACCTAATCCTAATTTGTTTAAACAATTCTTATCTAATTAATTATATTTTGTTTTTCTTTTTAGCTTCTTTTCTTTTTGCTTTTTCCTCTTTAAGAAGTTCCTTTTGTCGTTCTACTTCTTTTTTCGTTTCTTCTCCAACACCAAAAGGGATATTGAGTTTTAAAAATAGTGAACTATTTTTTGTGCCTGATCTATCTTTATAAACATCTAAAAATCCATAATAATATCTAACGCCTAAGGTCCATCCATAACCATTTAACAATCTATAACCCGCACCGGCAGCAACGCCCATATCAAACCAATTGATCATATCTTTATTATTTTCTTTGATACGTGCACTATTTCCATCGACTTTAGAATCAAATTGTATCCACGATTTATACATCCATCCAAATTGTAATCCCGCTTCAGCATATATTTGCTTATTAAATTTATACTTTGCCAACGCCGGAATCAAAAAGTAACTCATTTTTTGACCATAATCCCCT
>JAUWUU010000135.1 GCA_030617765.1 Flavobacteriia bacterium
ATCTCCCTTTTTATCAAGCTCATAAAGCTGTAATTTTTCATTTTTTAAATCATAAATATATAAACCATTATTACTTCCAATGAACAATTTTTGATCAATTAAATAAAGTGCTCTAACCTGACTCTCAACATTTAGCAGTGGTTTTGTTTGTAGAAACTGTGTATCAAAAGGATCTTTTTTATAAACCCGACCAACAAGATCTCCTATCCACAATTTATTATCAGAACTGTAATACAATGCGGTTAAAGACTGATTTGGAAAATAATTTTTTTGAGTAAATTTATTTTGTTTGAATGGTTTTAATTGATGTAAACCTGATATCTGAGAAGTTAGCCATATTGTTCCACTCTCATCCTCGACAATACCTGATATTATTTCATTATCGTTTTGTGAATATTTAAATTTAATTCTATGAAAAATTTCCGAATCTTTATCATAATAATTCAGGCCATTTCCAACTGTACCAATCCAGATTTTATCTGTTTTATCTACCAATAATTTATTTATTGAATTTCCGGAAATAGTCATTGAGTCTGTCTCACTATGCCTAAAATACTTAAATTTCTTACCATCAAATCTATTTAAACCATCTTCCGTTGCAATCCATACAAACCCTGATTCATCCATTAAAAGATCATTGATAGAAACTTGTGAAAGTCCTTCATCTAAAGTAAAATATTTAATTCTTAAGTTATCATCTACAACAGTATCCTGGCAATAAAAATTTAAAGTAAACAGTAGTAAAATTAAAAATAAGACAAGTTGTAAACCATGTCCTATTATATTAACAAACTTCTTTTCAATAATTTTCATCTGTTTATCTAATAATTTAATTTTAATTTCAAGACAGTTCTAAATTTTATAAACAACATGTACCTTCAGATATAAAAATTTAAAATAAGGTAGATATTTCTTATGTAATATATGTTACCAAATTAACATTAATTTATTTATTATACCAAATAAGATTTATAAAATGTTTCAAAGCTATTAAACATAGATACTCATAAATAATTAAATTTTTGATAGTTAACTATTTCCTGTGATATGATATAGTATTAATTTTTATATTTTGATTAATATACTTATGTTTGATTTTCAAATCAGTATTTAATGTTTGTTAGAATTAAGCATTTCTTATTACTATTTTTTATATTTTTTTTGCCTCAAATTATTTTGCCTCAAAATGATACGCTGTCATTTGTTGATAATAAAGAAAATATTGGAAGATTTAGATATATCGAATTTAAAGGACGAACAGGTCTTCATATGTATTCCGGAAAATTATTGAATAATCTATTAAGTACTGGGTACGGAGCCATCGAGGCTCGATATGGATGGCAACCCAGTTCTAAAGAACATTGGTCAAATCAATACGGTTATCCTTCTTATGGAGTTGGTTATTATATAGGATTTATTGGAAACCCAAATGTATTAGGCACTCCTAATGCAATTTTTGGTTTTCTTAATTTTCCACTTAGCCGCACCGGCAAAAGAACCGTTTTACAAATTAGTCCTTCTTTTGGTTTTATTTTTAACTTAAAACCTTATGAAAAAGATGATAACCCTTTAAATGACTCTTTTGGTTCTAAATATGCTCTATACTCCAGTTTAAGTATTGGTGCAGAATACTTTATAAATAATAGTATGGATCTTTTATATGGTGTTGATGTCACACATTTAAGTTTGGCTAGAATAACAACCCCCAATTACGGACTTAACATGGTTGGTGTTAATATGGGCTTAAGGTACTTCTACAATGCAGACCAACGCAAACTCAATAAGATTAATTCATCTGAACAATTACAATCTAGATTTAGCAGATATCCAAAAAGTAAAAACACCAAACTTAATAAAAGCTATATTAACATTTATACTGGTTTTGGTACAGTTCAAAATGAAGAAGATAAGGGAACTTCAAAAAGATATTATACTTTCTCAGGTGTAATAGATTATCAATACAAATTTGATAATATGCATGCTGTAACTACAGGTTTTGATCTGTTTTATGATGATAGTTTAGGTTTGTATTATCCTGATGAAAAAGATAAATATTTAACTGGAATTCACGCTGGTTATGATTTTTCAATTCACAAGCTTGCTTTAAGATTACAGGGTGGCGCATACTTTGGTGATAATAAAGGAAAAGAACCTCTTTATATGAGGGTAGCTGTACAATATGAAATCACTAAATGGATGTACTTTCAATTTGGTATAAAAACCAAAAAAGGCGCCAGAGCCGATTGGATGGAGTGGGGTTTAGGATTTAAACCTTTTAAATGGTAAAAAACCTGCAGAAATAAAAAAAACACGATGAATAAATCTTTATGCGAAGATCTCGGTAAACATAAAAAATAATTAAATCATTTTATTCAGATTCAATACTTTTAAACGCTGTTAGAATTTTTTTAACAAGTTTATGCCTAATGATATCTCTCTCATCCAGATGTACAACCGAAATTCCTTCTACTCCTTTTAGGGCTAAAATGGCTTCTTTTAAACCTGATACCTGCCTGGTTGGTAAATCATTCTGTCCCGGGTCACCTGTAATGATAAATTTTGCATGTTTCCCCATTCTGGTTAAAAACATCCGCATCTGATTGTGTGTTGTATTTTGTGCTTCGTCTAAAATTACAAATGCACTGTCTAAAGTTCTACCTCGCATAAATGCCAAAGGTGCAATTTGGATAACACCTTTTTCAAGATAGGATTGAAGTTTTTCATGAGGTATCATATCACGTAAAGCATCATATAAAGGTTGCATATAAGGATCTAACTTATCTTTTAGATCACCCGGTAAAAAACCTAAATTTTCACCCGATTCAACAGCAGGTCTTGTTAAAATTATTTTTTTTACACTCCTTTCTTTCAAAGCTTTAACAGCTAAAGCAACGGCAGTATAAGTTTTTCCTGTACCAGCAGGTCCAACAGCAAATAACATATCATTCTTCAATATCTCATCTACCATTTTTTGCTGATTTACACTTTGTGCTTTAATAATTTTTCCGTGTACTCCATGGACTAATATTTTATCAGAACCTTTTAGATTTTTTGATGATGTATTGGCAGTAATTATTTGTTCAATAATATGCTCATCCATCTTATTATATCTGGAAAAATAATCTACCAGCATTTGAAATCGTTTTTCAAATTCATCCAATAAAACGGATTCACCAAATATTTTTAAATTATTCCCTCTGGCAACAACTTTAATTTTAGGAAAATACTTTTTGAAATATTCAATATTGCTGTTATGAATTCCAAATAGATCTTTTGGATTTACCGCTTCTATTTCAATTAATCTCTCGTTCAAAAGTAAAATTTAGTTTAAAAATATTAATAAAATATCTTTGAAATACATCTATAAATTAATTAGATTTGCACAACAAAAATAGTTATTATTTCTATAATTTCTTTATAAATGTTTATGAAGAAAAAATATCAATAAATTGTATGTCTATAATCACCCTAACTACTGACTTTGGCTTAAAAGATTATTTTGCAGGAGCTGTTAAGGGCGCTATATACAACGAACTAAAAGATGCAAAAGTTGTTGATATTTCTCACCAAATTACACCCTTTAGTATAACTGAAGCAGCGTATATTATTAAAAATTCATATGCCAATTTTCCTGATGGATCGATCCATATAATTGGTGTTGACTCTGAGCTAAGTGTTGAAAACAAACCAATTGCCATAGAATTAGACAATCATTTTTTTATATGTAGCGATAACGGTATTATCTCGATGATCACTTCAGAAATACAACCTGAAAAAATTGTTGAGATTACCATACAGAATACTTATGAAAACAGATATACTACATTAGATGTATTTGTAAAAGTTGCATGTCATCTGGCTCGAGGAGGCACTTTGGATATTATAGGAAAACCAATTAATGAGATTAAAGAATTGGTTGAAATTCAACCTTTTATTAATAGTGATAAAAATCAAATTATTGGAAGTATTATTTATATTGATAATTTTGGTAATGTAGTAAGCAATATCTCAAAACAAATTTTTGATACTGTTGGAAAAGGAAGAGAATTTGAAATAATTGCCAGAAATTATTCCTTTAAAAATATTCAAAAAAATTATAACGATATTGTTGATTTTTCAATTGCTAAAGAAAATCGACATGACGATGGTAAACGTTTGGCAATTTTTAATTCAGCAAATTATTTAGAAATTTCCATGTACCGTAGCAATTTAAAAACTGTAGGTGGTGCTTCTACTTTATTAGGACTTAAATATCGCGATAATATTACCATTAGATTCTTATGAGAGAAAAAAGAGAGAAACAAAATCCAACTAAATCATTCTAAAGTAAAACCTTTTATCTTTATACTTTTAAACTTTATACTTAAAAAATGTTTGTACGAATCGTTAAAATGAGTTTTGATCCTTCTAAAATTGAAGATTTTTTGAATAATTTTAACAATTCAAAAGATGAAATTATAGATTTTGAAGGTTGTACTTTTTTAGAATTGTACAGAGATAAAAAACATCATAATATTTTTTTTACATACAGTTACTGGAACTCTGAAAAAGATTTGGAAAATTATAAAAATTCTAATTTTTTCAAAGAAGTATGGGGAAGAACCAAAGTTTTATTCAATGATATTCCACAAGCTTGGAGTGTTGATAAACTGGTAAGTTCAAATAAATAAAAATCAACAAATAACTATGTTTGCCATTTTAAAGAAAGAGCTCAATACATTTTTTGCATCACCCATTGGTTATCTTGTCATCTTCGTCTTTTTATTGATAAATGGTTTTTTTTTATGGATCTTTAAAGGTGATTTTAATATATTGAATGCCGGTTTTGCTGATCTGAATAGTTTCTTTTTTATTACGCCATGGTTTTTTGTTTTTTTAATTCCTGCAATCACCATGCGTAGCTTTAGCGATGAAATTCGATTGGGCACTATAGAAATTCTAAAAACCAAACCACTTAGTAGCTGGCAAATCTTATTGGGTAAATATTTTGGTGCTTTACTATTGATCATCATTGCTTTGATACCAACATTGATCTATGTTTTTACCATTTTAAAATTAGGTAATCCGGTTGGTAACTTAGATATTGGCAGTACCGTTGGATCCTATATTGGCCTGTTATTTTTAGCTGGCACATTTACCTCTATAGGTTTATTTTCCAGTACTTTATCTAATAATCAAATTGTTGCATTCATTATCGGTGCTATCCTTTCTTTTTTTATGTTCTATGGTTTTGATGCTTTAGCAGAAATCGAACTTTTACCGGATATTAATATTGAAAATATTGGAATGCACGAGCATTTTAACAGTATAAGCAGAGGTGTAATTGACACCCGAGATATTATTTATTTTCTAAGTGTAACATCTTTCTTTTTGTTTTTAACCAAAATAAATCTGGATAAAAAGCAACGAGATATGAAGAATAATAAACTCATAATAAATATCATCATCGTAATTGTAGGATTAATTACTATCAATTTTATTAGTAATAATTTTTACAAAAGATTTGATCTAACACAAGATCATCGTTACACACTTTCTGAAGAAACCAAAAATATTGTTTCAAATATTGAAGACCCTGTTGCTATTAAAGTTTATTTAGAAGGAGACTTTCCTCCTGAATTTAAAAGAATACAACAAGAAACAAAACAGCATTTAGAGGAGCTTAACGCTTTAAATGAGAATATCAAATACCGTTTTATCAATCCCAAAACCAAAACCAAAGAATTAGTAGAAAAAGGTTTACAACCAAGTCGGCTATCAGTTCAGGAAGATGGAAAAGTATCGCAAGCTGTTATTTTTCCATGG
>JAUWUU010000080.1 GCA_030617765.1 Flavobacteriia bacterium
CATACTACAGGGTAAGACAAGAAGAGTTAGAGCAAGAAAAAGAGGAAAAAGAAAAAAGTAGCAATGAATAATTCACCTACTGTTTTAGAAATTGACTCTAAAGCAATTCAACATAATCTTAGATTTTTCAAATCAAAAATAAATTCACAAACTAAATTGCTGGTTGTTATTAAAGCTTTTGCTTATGGTAGCGATTCAGTGGCTATTGCTAAGATTTTAGAAAAAGAAAAGATAGATTATTTGGCTGTTGCTTACGCAAATGAAGGAATTGATCTAAGAAAAGCAGGTATAACTTTACCTATTTTAGTTTTACATCCTCAAATTGAGAATTTTGAAAATATTTTTGATTATAATCTAGAACCAAATCTTTATAATTTTCAAACTTTACAATCTTTTGGTAAACTAGTAAAAGAAAAGAATTTGAATGATTATCCTGTTCATATCAAAATTAATTCAGGAATGAACAGATTGGGTTTTAGAATAAATGATCTAAAAAAGTTAAAGAATTCTTTAATAGAATTAAGACATCTAAAAATGAATTCAATTTATTCACATTTGGCTGCTAGTGAAGATGCTCAAGAAAAGGAATTTACGCAACAACAAATTTCTGATTTTGATCAAATGAGCGATACTTTAATTGATACTCTAAATTACAAACCGCTCAGACATATATCAAATACATCTGGAATTATTAATTATCCTGAAGCTCAATTTGAAATGGTTCGTTTAGGAATTGGTTTTTACGGATTTGGTAATGATAAATTAGAAACTAATAAACTTAAGAATGTTTGTAATTTAAAAACAAAAATTTCACAAATTCAACATATTGATAAAGGAGAAACCGTTAGCTATAATCGTAAGTTTAAAGCTTTAGAACATTCCAAAATTGCTATTATACCACTTGGATATGCAGATGGTATTAACAGAGCTTTAGGTAATGGAAAAGGATATGTTACCATTAATAATCAAAAAGCCCCAATAGCAGGAACAGTTTGTATGGATATTATCATGATAGATGTAACTAAAATTAAATGTAAAGAAGGAGATGATGTAATTGTTTTCAATCAACAAGATCATATTTTAGATTTTGCAAAAAAAACGAATACCATACCATATGAAATATTAACCTCTATATCACAAAGGGTTAGACGAAAAATCGTATAAAATATTTATATTGCAACATATTTATTAATTAAAGACAAACTAATCATGTTAAAAGAATTTAAAGAATTTGCATTAAAAGGTAGCTTACTGGATATCGCTGTAGGTTTTGTAATGGGTGCAGCATTTAAAACTGTTGTAACAGCTTTTACAGTTGGAATTGTTTCACCTTTAATTGGATTATTATTTAATACCGATTTTAAAGATTTGAAATGGATTATAAAAGATGGCATTGCAAATGCTGAAGGAAAGATTCAAGGAGAAATTGCAGTTCTCTATGGTGAATTCTTAACATCTGTCTTAGATTTTATAATTGTAGCTTTTATAATGTTTTTAATAGTAAAAGCAGTAAATAATTCTAAAAGAAAAGAAGAAGCTGCTCCAGCTCCTTCAGGACCTTCACAAGAAGATTTGCTTGTAGAAATAAGAGATTTGTTAGCTAAGAAATAATTCTTATTTTTTCTTAGCATTATATACATCTGCAATTGACGGTGCATTTTTAGCTTTTTCAAGCAATACAAATGCATCGTTTTTTGATACTTTACCTGTTTGTAATACTTTAAAATAAACACCACTTTTGGTTGAATTCCAAAATTGCTTGATAACTTTTGGGGTATTAAAAACTATTCCAAGTTTTGCACAAGGTTCACGGGGTTTAGTAACTTCAATGATGGTTTCACCGAGCTGATAAACATTTCCTACAAAAATTTCCTCTTCCAAAAGGTTTGTTACAGTTAAATTCTCACCAAACATTCCGTAATGGAAATCTAAATTTGGATAAAGATTTTTCCAAAATTCATAATGATTTTCACCATATGCATACACAGCCTTTTGAATACCGCCATGGTATCTTCTGTCAATAACATGGTCATTTTCAACATCTTCTAAGCCTAAAAGAATTGAATTTTCAACGGGGTATTTGTAAATTCCGGTTAAATAGGTTTTATTTTTATATTGAATTTTTTTCTTTTCACCAATATTTACAGAAACAACTTTCATTAATATTACTTTAATTTTTCTACAATTTTTCTATCGTTTGATAACCGCGGAATTTTATTTTGCCCACCTAATTTCCCTACAGATTTCATATAATCTTTAAACCCATTTTTAGATACTTTAGTAATTTTTAGAGTTTGTAAAATTTTTCCATCTATTAGGTCAAAATAATAGGAATTTTGTTTTTGCATCTTCTCGTCAACATTTTTAGCAAGCACCTTTAAATTATCAGGTTCATTTTCAAATTCAATAAACCACTCGTGATAAGGTAATTCTCCATTTGCAGGATTAACTTGAGGTGCAACTGTAAATTCATTAACCTTTATTTGGGTACCTATTATCGCTTCTTGCAATGCTTGTTCAACTTCTTTGGCAATAACATGTTCGCCAAATGCCGAGATAAAATGTTTAATCCTTCCGGTAACAATAATCCTAAAGGGTTTTAAAGATGTAAACTCAATTGTATCACCAACATTGTATGCCCAAAGTCCGGCATTGGTAGAAATGATCATAACATAATTTACACCTAACTGTACATCTTTGATAGTAATTCTGGTTGGGTTCTTATAAAAATATTCATCAGCAGAAATGAATTCATAAAAAATTCCATGATTCAATAAAAGCAACATTCCATCTTTTTTTATAGAATTTTTATTATCATAATTGGAATCCTGATAAGCGAAAAAACCTTCTGAAGCTGGAAACATTTCAATGGAATCTAATTTTTTACCGATCAAATTTTCCATATTTTGTCTATATGGCTCATAATTAACCCCTCCGTAAACGAACAAACTAAAATTTGGAAAAACTTCACTAACATTTTTACCCTCTTTTTCAATAATCTTTTCAAAATACATCTGCACCCATGAAGGAATTCCGCTAATCAAACGCATATCTTCAACAACAGTTTCATCAACAATGGTATTTACTTTTGTTTCCCAATCATCAATACAATTAGTTTCCCATGTTGGCAAACGATTTTTTTGTAAATATTTAGGCACAAAATGCGCAACAATACCTGATAATCTTCCTATTTTAATATCATTTACTTTTTCAATAATCGGACTTCCTTGTAAAAAAATTATTTTTCCATCAATAAAATGCGCTTTACCTGTATGATATATGTAAAGTAACAATGCTTCTTTTGCAGCACTAACATGGTAAGGCATTGATTCTTTTGAAATTGGAATATATTTAGACCCAGAAGTTGTGCCCGAAGTTTTTGCAAAGTACAATGGTTTCCCACTCCATAGAATATTAGGTTCTCCTTTTTTTACTCTTTCAATATATGGCTTTAAAGCTTCGTAATTTGTAACAGGTACTAATTTTTTAAAATCGCTATAAGATCTAATATTCTGAAATTTATAATCTTTACCAAACAAAGTATTTTTAGCATTAGATATTAGATCTTCAAAAAGTTTTTCTTGAGTTTCAAAAGGATTATCAGCCCATCTGTAAACTTTTTTGGCAATTTGTTTAGCATATATTTTTGAAAAAAAAGATTTTGGTATCATTTTCTTTTTATTAGAATTTGGCGCGATTTATTCAAAATCGATATAATTACTTGGGTTAACAGGATAACCACTGTCCCATAACTCAAAATGTAAATGTGTTCCTGTAGAAAATTCACCTGTAGATCCTGCTGTTGCAATTACTTCTCCAGCTTTAATCAAATCACCTTGTTCTTTAAAGATAGAGGCATTGTGTTTATAAACTGAAATAATACCATTTAGATGTTCAATAATGATCACATAACCCGTATCAGCAGTAAAGCCTGTAAAAATTACTGTACCATTTGCAACTGATTTTACTGGTGTATCTTTATCAACTGCAATATCAACGGCAAAATGTTTTTCTTTTGGAATGTATTGTTGGGTAATTTTTCCTTTAATGGGTGATGAAAAAACAATATCGGTCTTTTTAGTGGCCTGCTCAAAAACACTAAACTTTTCTTCACGTTCAATTTCTTCTCTAAATGCTGAATCAATTGACGAAGGTGCTAAGTCAACGTCTTCTATACGAAGTTGTTCAATAACTGAGTCTTTGTTAAAATTAACTTCTTTAATTTCACCCGTAAGTACTTGTTGAATATTTTTTATATACAAATTATTTACCGAAAGAATATTTTGTAAAGAATCTACTTTAAATACTAATGTAGAAGATTCTTTTTTAAGTTCTGTTGATGAATAACCATTAATAAATTCTTTTAAAGGAGTAAAAGCAATAAGAGTTGTTGTTAATGCTATCAGAAATATTGAGAATAAACCTCCAAAAACAAAGGCATTTAACCGGTTTAATTTGAATGAAAATCGTTCTTCAAAAGTATCTTCGTTCAATACAACAAAACGATATTTATGAGTAAGTTTTTCTTTAAACTTATTTTTTTTTTTGATTTTATCCATTTTAATTTTATTGCAAGAGCAAATATAATGAATTTTTAAGGTGTTAAAATCACATCTTAATTTTGCTGCTTAAATTTTATGCCTTTTTTAACAACTACAGCATCATTTAATACGAAAGGTGTAGGCATCATAATATCATTGCGAGGTAGAATATTTGGCATGATACTGTTGATTTGATTATTATTAAATAGATCATACGATGCTTCAATAATTTGTAAATCAGGTACTTCATCAATTGATGTAACAAATTTTAAATCTAAAATAGTATCATTTTTTGTAAAGTAATATGTTAATAAATGTTTTTTGCTTTTTGTGTCAAACAAAAACGCTTCACCTTCTTTTTTTTCTAACGTCTCTCCATTTAATGAAAATTCTTTAAAATGAAGTGAATTTTTACTTATTAACTCAATTCGATTGACTTTTCTTTGTGGAATTATCTTAAAATGAATATGTCGATTCTCTTCAATAATAGTGTCATTTATTATTTCAACTTCAGGCTGACTGATATTTGCAAGTTCAGCATTTTTATAAAGTTTAAAATTAGTACCATATTTGCTGGCAGCAATATTTTTTACAAAAGCTCCTTTGGTTGGGTCATCTCCTAAAAATTGTTTTGTAAATTCATCTGTATTTGTATTGTAACTTCCCCAATAAGCTTTGTTGTCATCTACATCATAAAAATATAAAATACTATTGGGTTGTTTTTTTTCTTTTGAATAATTAGAACTAAATCCTGCAGAAACAAAAGCAAGAATTGAAATTAAAAAAAATAATTTTGCCAAACGTTTTACTTCGTTATAAGAGGCAAAAACAGGAAGAAGTATTCCAAAGATCAATACCGTAAAAATTGCGCTTATTACAGTCATCTTTAAACCTAGACCAACCGGAAACATTTGAATTAACGGAACAAAAATTATTAAAACAGGAATCACTAAAAATGAAAATAATATAATTTTATTTTTTTTAGTTTCTTTAGAAAAAATTTGAATGCTTAGAATTGACAATCCAATAATTACCGGAATAATAAAAAATCCTGCTCCGGGTAAGTACAATGCAACTCCAGTATTGATGAGTAACCAAATAAAAATTGGTGCAATAAATAAATTTTCAATTTTACTGATTTTAAAATATGTATTATAGATCCAAAAACTAATACCAAGTGATAATGCAACAAAAGCGATGATATAATAGTTCCCGTTATAAGTAAACCCGTGTAAAATATCATTGTATTGGGGATAGATCTTTAATAGTAATTTCCATCCAAAAAAAGTAAAGAATCCCGATAAAATAAGAGGAAATAAAAAGATAAACAAACCTTTAAAAATTTCTTTTCCTGAAAGTTTATTATTTTTAAAACCAATAAAAAGTAAGACAAAAAACCAAATAAATGCGAGGATTACCATTGGTAAAACCCATGAAAAAGGATAGTTAACCAAAACAGTACCGGGAAAGTCAAAAAACACATCCTCTTCTTGAGCCGTTAAATTTTCCAAATTTGTATTTGAAAAATAATCCATTAGTGGCATTAAATAATCGCCTTGTTGTTGTAAAGTGTTTCGGTCTAGCCTCTCATAAGTATCTTGTGCTGTATGATAGTCATAATGATCATCAATGAAAGCAAAATTATAACCATTTATATTAGCATCTTCTCTAAATACAGTTAGATCAGTGTCATTGGGTAACATTTTATAAATACTATACAACAGTGAACTTGCAACAGGATATTTTGGCTTAGCCTTTTTAAAGGCATGAATTAAGTTTTTGTTACCCCCATTGGTTTCTAATAACATATAACTAGGACCACCACTTCCTCGAGCCTCAAAATTAAGGACCAATCCAACATCTTTAGCACAAGGATGATGGTTAACAAAAGCACTAGCACCAAGTAAACCAATTTCTTCGGCATCAGTAATTAAAATGATGATATCATTTTTAGGTGTTTTATTTGTGGCTAAAAATGCTCTTATACCTTCTAATATGGTAACTACACCGCTACCGGCGTCACTAGCTCCAAAAGATGAATGTACGGCAGAATCATAATGCGTGAGTATAAGCAGTGCTTTACCATTTTCTTTACCTTTTATTTTGGTCAAAATATTTTTTGTAGTTGCACCAACTCGCCATTTTTTGTTAACTGCTACCTGTGTTTGTATTTCAACGGTTAAACCGAGTTTTTCAAGTTCACTAATAATATAATTTCTTACTTCTTCGTGATTTTGAGTCCCAACAAAATGTGGTTTTTTTGAGATCTCTTTTAAATGTACAAGTGCTCTTTCAGTAGAAAATTCAGTTTTTGGAGTTTCAAGATTCGAAATTCTTTTAGGCATCAAGGAATTAATACTCCAAAATATTGTAAAAAGAATAACGATAAAAGAAATTGCTGAGGTATAATTTTTTTTAATAGACATTTATTTTAAATTTAGAAAATAAATGTATGGAAAAAAATTGTAATTATAGGAATACTTTGGTTTGTTAAAAATAGTTTATAAAAGTAGTGCTTAAAAATTCCTTGCAATTGTAGTTAATCTTTAACAGTATTTATTTCATTCCAGTTTAAATTTAAGTCGTTGTAAACTTGATTTTCCATATCCTCTCCAGTATCAAATCTTTTTTCTTCAGGTATTGGAGTTGCAATAGCATCTAATTTATTAATTGAAAATACTTGTCCTATATTAATATTAGAATTTTCATTTGCTTCAAAAGAGTGTCTTTTGGTTAGTTTTATATCGGCATCCCATCTAAATAGTTTTGGATACCAGATCTCATTATATTTTTGATATTGTATTACCTTACTAAAAGTAGGATTACCAATTTTTAGACCAACTGCAAAAAGAATTGGTCTAACTAAAAATGGAAGACTAAATTTACCTGTCTGTTCAATTAAAACAATAGCATAAGTATCTTTATGGATCAAAATTTTACCCCAATCTTTTTGATAATCAATTTTTCTTTTGGCTTTAAAATTAATTGTTACCAATCTCTCACCATTCAAAGTAGTTTCTTCACCAAAAGTATATTCATATTTTTTAAAATACTTAGGGTTTAAATAATTGCCTTTATCTTGATTAATATCCATATCAATAACCGATTCCGGACCACCAAAATCCACATCTATAGTACCATCATATTTTTCTTCATCATAAGTTTCTCCCTTTTCATCCGCTTTCTTTTTTTCTTTTGCAGCTTTTTTCTCAATCCATTCGCGCATAAATTGAAATTGTTGCGGATCTTCTAAAGGTTTGTATAAAAGTAACTGATGTTGATTTTTAATAGTATCAGACGGATTGGGATAAAAAGTTTTAAAAACACCTTCTTCTTTATTGATTATAGCACCGTTTTCAATAAACTTCTCACGATAATATGCAATGGACTGATAAGGCTCTTGAGGGTAATTCATGGCTAGATTATCTAAAGCTCTTTTAATATAATCAAGTGGCGTTATTTCGCTTAAAACAATTTCGTCCAACAAGTTATTACTCGGTTGTAAGGCGATAACTAATCTATCTTTAACAGAAGAAATAGGAATTTCATAAGAATTAAATCCAATAAAACTAATTACAATTATGTCATTTTGTTTAGACTTTGGAATATAAAAATCAAACTCTCCGTTTTCATTACTAATTGTACCTATGGGATGATTTTTTAATGAGATTGAAGCAAAAGGAAGCGGTTCTTCAGTTTCTTTATTAGATATAACTCCGGAAATAACACTCTTATTTTGAGATAAGACGGATGTGCTTATAAATAAAATGAGAATTGTAAAAAGTCTAATCATTTGCTTGTTTATGATTCGACGAATAAAGAGACAATTTGTTACAATAAATAAGGTAGACCGGATTGGAGATAGAGCATGTAAAATAAAAATTATGATAAATTAATCTCTTTTAATAAGCAAGTAATAATCATTTTCAAGTTTTAAATAACCCTGATCATAAATATAATAATAAACATTTCCGGTTTTTGTTTTATAGATTGAAGTGAATAAATTAAAATCAAAATTTTGATCATTAAGCTTATTTCGGGTAGTTTTAGTTTTTCCGGTAGAATTTATTTCAGATAGAATTTTATAGTTTTTTCTAAGTCGATTATTGGTATTTCTAATTAAATTCTTACTGTCTTTATTTACTTTATTATTGTAAGCATTTCTGCAATAATCACTACAAAACTTTTTATCACTACGCCCTTTTATCGGTTCATTACATTCTAAACAATATTTATCATTCATAATTTATTCCATTAATATTCAGTCAAATATAATAAAAATTAGGTATTTACAAACGATTACATTCAATTACATACGAAAGTAAATATTTAGTAACCGAATTGAACAGGATATAGGTTTCATCTTTGCAGTATCAAATCAAATAACTGATTTAAAACTAAATTATTAACCAATCTGAAATATATACAGATTAAAATTTTAAAATTATGAACAGTTTAAAGAACAGAGTACAGTTAATCGGACATTTAGGAATGGATCCAGAAATTAAAACCTTAGAATCAGGGAAAAAATTGGCAAAATTTTCATTGGCAACCAATGATTCTTACAAAAATGCTAAAGGTGAAAAAGTAGAAGAAACAGAATGGCATAATATTATTGCCTGGAATAAAACAGCCGAACTTGTGGAGAATTTTTTAGCAAAAGGTAAAGAAGTTGCTATTGAAGGAAAATTAACAAGTCGTTCATGGGATGATGCCAACGGTAATAAAAAATATATAACCGAAGTAATTTGTAATGAGATTCTTTTTTTAGGGAATAAGAGCTAATATTGATTGACACATCCGATGAATCTATCCATGGGGTTAGATTCATCGGATGTGTTTTAATAACCTTCAAGAATTTTTTAAAATGAGTCCAGAAATTACAATTCCAGATGAGATAATCACTAACAAAATCTATTTGATAAGAGGGCAAAAAGTAATGTTGGATAGAGATCTGGCAGAGCTTTATGGTGTAGAGACAAAAAGATTAAAAGAACAGGTAAGGAGAAATATAAATCGTTTTCCAGAATTATTTATGTTTGAAATTACTACGCAAGAATACGCTTCTTTAAGGTCGCAATTTGCGACCCTAAAAAGAGGAAGACATTCAAAGTATCCACCATTTGCTTTTACTGAACACGGAATAATAATGTTATCAAGTGTATTAAATAGCGATAAAGCTATTAAAATGAGTGTACATATCATTGAAACGTTTGTACAACTACGTAAACTGGCATATAATTATGATGAGTTATTGAATAAAATTCAACAAATGGAATCAAAATATCAAGATCAATTTGGTGAAATATATTTAATTCTTCAACAATTATTAGAAAAGCCAAAGGAAAAACCACTACAAAAAATTGGATATAAAAAATGATGTTATTATTTCAAAAATTCACGGGATGACTTTCTTAAAATTTAAGAAAGTCATCCCGTGGATAAAAAATCAAATACATGAAGTATTTAAAAGGGGAAATTGTTTTTAATATTTCTCAAACAGGTTTTATACATCTAATAAATTAGATAATGTTATTACTCTAAATTTTTATTTATTCAAGAAATAAATATGCAATTGAAACTTTTAGAACAGATTGATTCATACTAATTTCATTAGCTCCAATATCCGCTAATCCCAAATCATATGAGGCACTAATCTGAATAGCACTTATTTCAATTCCAGCTCCAAAAGTTGCACCATAATCATATTTTTCTAAATAGTTTTCATCATCAGACCAAATATCTTTAGTATCAAAATCTTCAATATCCCATTTGCCATTTATACCCCAATTTAAAAATCCCCCTGCGGCTGCATAAATCTTAACAGTATCTCCTAAGGGTAACCCAACCTTTAATGTTATAGGCCAATCAACATAATTCATATTCATTTCTGAATTAAAAGATACGTATTGACCATATTCAGGAACAAAAGATTCAGTATAGATTTCAGCTCCTTTCTTACTCCAATAAATTCCTGATTCAACAGAGAACACATCTGATAACATAAACTCCATTTGAAGACCAATATGATAGCCTATAGTATTTGTTGTTTCAAAATTGAAGTCTCCATAATCTTTCCACTCCATACCCGCAAAATTAACACCCCCTTTAATACCCGTAATTATCTGAGAATAAGATTGAAAGCTAAATAAGAAAATTGCTAATACACATAATAATTTTAATGACTTTTTCATAATAAATAATTTTATTGTTTAATTAAATTTGTTGTTATACTAATTGAGTTTTTATCAACGACAGCCTTCCATCCTTCGCGTGAAATATTTGCTATATGAATCTGTTGTCCATTAGCAATTGAATTTGAATATGTTCTTGGTAAAAAACCAAAAGCATTTATTACTACTATGAAACTGGATGTTGCTTCTAAACTTTGAAAATAATGACTAACATAAACTTTATAAATCCCATTTGGTGCTTCTCCTGAAGGCCAAAAAATATTTTCAGGTCCCTCTCCGTCTATATCATCTCTATCCAAAATTCCACCTGAAACTGAATTTTTATGTTTCCAATATATTTCTTCTCCACTAGGGTCAATTACATGTAAATCTAGATCTGCATTGTTATTCCAGGTTAAATTAATTTGAATATCACCATACCCTTGATCCATAGATCCTGTGAGTGATCGCAAAACATTACTCGACAAATCATCTATAAACTCAGAATTCTCATTATAAATTTGATAACCATTAATAAATATTTCTGAAATACAAGGTGCACTATATAATCCTCCCGAGGCACAATCCAAAAATGTTCCGCCTAAATCGTATGGATTTGATCCATTCATGAACATTTCATCCAAACCATTTTCAATATTACCTTCAGTTGCAAAAATGTCACCTGTTAACCTTGCTAGAAACAAACCACATGTTATTCCAGCTGTAACCGTTGAT
>JAUWUU010000079.1 GCA_030617765.1 Flavobacteriia bacterium
TAATTAATGATCCGTCACAGTAAACAGTCTTAATTGAGTCAAAAAATAATAAAAAAATCATGATCAATAAAAAAGAAATATTAGACGCTTTTCAATTCAGACACGCCTGTAAAACCTTTGATGAACAAAAGATCATTAGTAATGATGATTTGACGTTTATTCTGGAAACAGCTCGACTATCACCTAGTTCTTTTGGTTTTGAACCCTGGCATTTTGTTGTTGTTCAAAATAAAGAATTAAGAAAAAAATTAAAAAATGGCGCATGGGGTGCTACGGCAAAATTAGATACTGCAAGTCATTTTGTTCTTGGTCTTACAATGAAAAGTTTTTTTACAAAGTATGATAGTCCTTATTTACAGGATTTTATGAAAAACATCCAGCAATTACCAAAAGAGGCAATAAAAGGAAAATCAGAATTTTTTAAAAACTTCCAAAAAGGTGATTTTGACTTGAATACAAATAGAACATTATTTGACTGGGCTTCAAAACAAAGTTATATCGCTTTAGGAAATATGATGACTGCCGCTGCTATGATTGGCATTGATTCTTGTCCGATTGAAGGTTTTAATCAAGAAATTACAGAAAAAATACTAAAAGAAGATCTAGATATTGATACCGATAAATATGGGTTATCATACATGATAGCATTTGGTTATAGAGTAAGTGATCCAAAACCTAAAACTCGAAGATCATTAAACGATATTGTAATCTGGAAAGAATAAAAGTTATCAAATAAAAAAGGTTTGCAAATTGCAAACCTTTTTCTATATAATTTTAAAAATCTAAGCCTTTAATCTCTTAGCTTCTTTTTTTAGTTTTCTGTGTTCTACAAAATTACCCCATAACCAATATGGAATCACAACAGTGATCAAAAATATCATCAACCAAAAGCCTAAAGTAAATACGCCTAAAAAAATTAAAAATCCTAAAAATTGCTGAAAATCCATAAATTAATTATTTTGTACAATTCAAAAATACTATTTTTTTTAAAATAAATCACATTTTACTATCTTTTTTATGCTGTTGCTTTTTAACATACAATTAACAAAATATCTATTAAACTAAAATACCTTTCCGCTGTCTTATAAATAATTAAAAATTAGACTTATTAATGAAACAATTTCTTTTTACGATAACCCTATTTTTAATAGTGTTTTCAATATCTGCACAACAAAAACCAAATTATTCGAGCCAGAAAAAAAACATTTCTATGTTTGATGTAAGTGGAAAAGTTTATGAAAGATCTACAAATCAACCATTAGAGTACGCTACTATAATTCTTAAACCATTAAATGGAAAACGTGTTTTTGGTGGCATTACCAATTCAAAAGGTGAATTTGATATCGAAGTACCACAAGGGGAATATAAAATTTCTATTGAATTTTTATCCTTTATGACTAAAATAATTGGGAATAAAAAAATTGATAAGAAAACAAATCTTGGAGCTATCTATTTAGAAGAAGATGCTGAAACGCTTGGTGAAGTAGAATTAATAGCCGAAAAAAGCACAGTTGAAATTCGCCTCGACAAAAAAATATACAATGTTGGTAAAGATATGACCGTAAAGGGAGGAACTGCCAGTGATGTTTTAGATAATGTTCCTTCGGTAACAGTTGATGCTGATGGTGTTGTAAATTTGAGAGGGAATGAAAATGTAAGAATTTTAATAAATGGTAAACCAAGTGGCTTAATTGGGATAAGTGATACTGAAGCACTTCGTCAATTCCCTGCTGATGCTATAAAAAAAGTTGAAGTTATTACCAGTCCAAGTGCACGTTATGATGCAGAAGGGACTGCCGGAATCATTAATATTATTTTACGTAAAGGTAAAGCTCTGGGTTTTAACGGATCTGCTACTATTAACGCTGGCATTCCTGAATCTTATGGATTTTCAGCGAATCTAAATTATCGGACTAAAAATTTTAATCTTTTCAATAATACAGGATATAGTTATAATGACTCTCCTGGTAATGCCGAATTTGATACTGAGTATTTTTCAGCTTCAATTCCTAGTAAATATGTAAATGAAAAAAGAGATTACAATAGAAAAGGTGGAAATCTAAATACAAATTTTGGTATAGAATATTTTTTAACTGAAAATTCTTCAATTACGGGAAGTGTTCTTTACAGAAAATCTAATCGCAATACTTTTATCAATAATATAACAACAAAATATGATACCAATTTAATTGAAAACGAATCATATATTAGAGACAGTGAAGACGATAATGATTTTATAAACTGGCAATATGCCTTAAATTATATCAATAATTTTAAGAAAAGCGGTCATACATTATCTTTTGATTTCCAATACCAGGATAATAAAAGTGATGGTTTATCTTATATAACTGAAAATGTTATTTATCCTGATCCGGAAGAAAAACCCGATGAAAAAAATATTACCGATCAAACACAAAATAAACTTCTACTACAAGGAGATTATGTTTTACCAATAGGAGAAAACCAACAATTTGAAGCAGGGTTTAGATCAAATATTAATAATCAAACAACTGATTATTCTATTTGGTTTGAAGATGAATATGGAGATTTTATAAAGAATGAAGATATTTCTAATGTTTTTAATTACGATGAAAGAATTCATGCATTCTATTCTCAATATGGAAATAAATTTGGTAAACTATCCGCACTTTTTGGACTGAGAATGGAAATTACAGATATTGATATTTCAGTAACTGATGAAGATTTAGATGCAAAAAAGGATTATACAGATTTCTTTCCTACTGTTAATCTATCTTATGAGGTATCTGAAGATCAAAATATTACTTTAGGCTATAATCGCAGAATTCGTCGTCCGCGATCAAGATTTATCAATCCATTCCCTTCACGAACAAGTAAGAACAATATTTTTCAGGGAAATCCTTATTTAGATCCATCAATATCAGATGGAGTTGACCTTGGATATTTTAAACGCTGGGATAAAGTTACTTTTAATTCTTCAATATATTTTACACATGCAACCGATGTTTTTCAATTTATAAGTGAAGATACTGGTGAAACAACCGAAGATGGCTTACCAATTATTAGAAGAACACCCATAAATTTAAGCACTAATGATAGGTATGGTTTTGAGTTTTCTGTTAATTATACACCCATAAAAAATTGGAGATTAAATGGTAGCTTTAATTTTTATAGTTCAGAATTTGAGGGCTTTCATGAAGATATTGATTTTGGATCAAAAAGTACCAGTTGGTTTGCCAGATTTAGCTCAAAAATAGTTTTACCCGCTAATATCGATTGGCAAACAACTATGATGTATAGAGGACCTGGTGAAAATGCACAAAGTAAAAGAGATGGTATGTTTATGGCCAATATGGCCTTTAGCAAAGATATATTAAAAGGCGACGGGACTTTAGCTTTAAACGTAAGTGACCTATTTAATACACGTAAACGAAAAATGGAGACGCTAACTGAAACATTTTATTCAGAAAGTGAATATCAATGGAGGCAACGTCAAATCAGACTTTCATTTACTTATCGCTTTAAGCAAAAAAAGAAACGCGAACGCCGGGGTTATGACAATGGTGGTGGTGATGAAGAAATAATGGGAGGTTAACCATTAATCATCCTCCAATATCCTTTTATACTCTTCTAAATTAGCTTTTATTTTATCGTCTAATTCAGGTTCTTCAATATCAGTATATTGTTTCAAGGTTTCAAGAATTATTTGAGCTACAATCAAACGTGCACTTGGTTTATCATCTGAAGGAATTATAAACCATGGGGCTTTTGGCTTTGAAGTGCGATTTAGCATATCTTCATAACAAGCCATATAGTTATCCCATAACTCTCTTTCTTTAAGATCACCTGAAGAAAATTTCCAATTTTTTTCTTCTAGCCTGATCCTTCTCAATAAACGATACTTTTGTTCGTCCTTAGATATATTTAAAAAGAATTTAAAAATGATTGTCCCATTTTCGGCAATATGATCTTCAAAATTATTGATATGTTCCATACGTTTATGAAAAAAATCATCATCAATCATATTAACATTTGTCACTGTGGGAATATCCTCACCTAATACATATTCAGGATGTACCCTGGTAACCAAAACATTTTCATAATGTGTACGGTTAAAAATACCAAATTTTCCTCGTGGCGGTAGAGCAATATAATGTCGCCACATAAAATCGTGGTCTTTTTCCAATTCAGTTGGTTGTTTAAAACTGTGAACATTGATACCGCGTGTATTAAAACTCTTAAATACTTCACGTATCAAACTATCCTTTCCAGCTGTATCCATCCCCTGAAAACATATCAAAACACTGTATTTACCATGGGCATACATGGTGTTTTGAATTTTACTTATCTTTTTTCTTACTTTTTTAAGCTGATCTTTGGCCTCATCATGTACAACTTTTGTTGATATTTTACTTAGATCTACTGAATCAACAACTTTATAAGGATTTGATTTCATATTAATATTATTTTAAACTTTCTATTTTAATTTATCATGTAAAATTGAACATCACTTTTTACTTCTCCCTTTTAACTTTCCTCCTATTTACTTGCAAACATTTTTACATCATCTTTGGTAATAATATCATCCCCCAAAATGAGTAGTCTTTCTACTACATTTCTCAACTCTCTAATATTACCTGTCCAGCTATAATTTTGTAATAATCTGATAGCATGTTTATCAAATTTTTTGGGTGATATCCCTTGTTCTTTTGCAATCCTTTCTGTAAAAAAATCGATTAAGATTGGTATGTCTTCTACCCTGCTATTCAAAGCTGGAACCTCAATGATGATCACAGCCAATCTGTGGTAAAGGTCTTCTCTAAATTTACCTTTTGCTATTTCTTTTTTTAAGTCCTTATTGGTAGCTGCAATTACTCTAACATTAACTTTTATATCTTTATCACTACCAACTCTGCTTATCTTATTTTCCTGTAAGACTCGCAACACTTTAGCTTGCGCAGAAAGGCTCATATCCCCAACTTCATCAAGAAAAATTGTACCACCGTTTGCAGCTTCAAATTTTCCTGCCCTATCTTTATGTGCTCCTGTAAATGAACCCTTAACATGACCAAATAATTCACTTTCAATCAACTCTGAAGGTATTGCCGCACAGTTAACTTCAATCATTGGCCCCTCTGATCTATTACTTTTTTCATGTAACCAATGAGCAACCAGCTCTTTACCTGTTCCATTTTCACCAATAATCAGAACACGAGCTTCCGTAGGTGCAACTTTATCAATAATTGTTTTAATTCTTATGATCGACTTACTATTACCAATCATTTCATAATTCTTACTAATTCTCTTCTTTAAACGCTTATTTTCAACAACCAATTGTTTTTTATCCAATGCATTTCTTACAGCATTCAACAAACGATTTAGATCTGGTGGCTTTGAAATATAATCATAGGCACCCATACGCATAGTTTGTACTGCAGTTTCCAACTCACCATGTCCGGAGATCATTATAAAAGGAATTTCAGGCTTGATTCTTAATGATTTTTCCAATACTTCAACGCCATCCATTTTTGGCATTTTTATATCGCACAAAACCAAATCATAATCGGTCTTTTCAATCATTTTGTATCCTAATAGACCATCCTCAGCATCCTCAACCTGATAAGTTTCATTATCTTCAGAAATTATTTTAGATAATACCCTTCTAATTGCTGATTCATCTTCTATGATTAAAATTTTTGACATATTTCTTAATTAAAAATTTACTTCTAATTGTAATTTTACTTTATACCTGAACTTCCCTGACTAATACTTCAACCACTTATACAACTCTTTATAATTTACCTTTTTACCATACATCAAAATTCCTACACGGTAAATTTTTGCAGCTAACCAAATAACTGCTAAAAAAGTTAGGATCAACAAAAATAATGAAAGTGCTATTTGCCACAATGGTACTCCAAAAGGTATTCGCATCAACATCACTATTGGTGACGTAAAAGGAATCATAGAAAAAACGGTGGCAACCGTACCATGTGGATCATTGATCACTGTAGCAAAACCAACATAAACACCTATCATCAAAGGCATTATTACAGGCATCATAAATTGTTGTGTATCAGTTTCATTATCAACTGCCGAACCAATTGCTGCATAAATTGAGCTGTATAATAAATACCCTCCTAAAAAGAATAGAATAAACCAAATAAACATACTAAATAGTGGTAGTTTTAATATTTCGCTTAATGCAAACTGTGCGTCATTTGTAGCTATAGCTTCCATTTGATCAGTAGGTATTTGCGCTGTTTGAACACTTGCCATACTATCCATTCCGAAAAAATAAGAACCGGCAACTAACATCAAAAACATTAATACTGCCCATATAAAGAATTGTAATAATCCTGCTCCGGCAGTACCGATTACTTTTCCCATCATTAACTGAAAAGGTTTAACTGATGAAATAATCACTTCTACTATTCTACTTGTTTTTTCTTCAATAACACTACGCATTACCATGGCACCATAAACAATAATAAACATCATTATTATGTACCCTGCTCCCATTCCTAAAGCGATTTTAATACCATTGACCAATTTTGAAGATTTTTCACCACTATAATTTGAAAGCTTTATATCAACATTTAAATCTGATTGTTCAAGTTTTTTCAGATCAATGTTCAATTGTAACATCTTTTCTTTCTCTAATTTCTTTTCTAAATTATTTTCTAAAGAAGAGATCAATACCATACTTGGTGTTTCCTGAGAAAAAAACTGAATACTTTCAGTGATTTGTTCAATACTATCTTTTTCAGGAATAAACAATAATCCGTCATGGTTAGATTCCTGAACTATTTTTTTGGCTTTGTCTAGATTGACTTCGGTTAGATTGATATAATGAATAGTATTACTATCTTTAAAATCCTTTTTTGAAAAAAACTTTGAATTATCAACGTAAGCAACCACATTGATTTTTTCCATACTACTTTTTGATAAATATACCACCAAGGCTATCATACCTGCCATTATCAACGGACTAACAAAAGTCATAATGATAAACGATCTATTTCTTACTTTGGCAAGAAATTCTCTTTTTATAATGAGTTTGAGCTTGTTCATGATTATGAATTTTGTTTTACTGCCTGAATAAAAATATCATTGGCAGTTGGTATTACTTCAACATAATGATTTATCAAAGCCCTTTTATTTAAATATTTTATCAAGTCGGTCGAAGTTTCACTATCAGATAAATTAATTCTCAATTTTAGATCATCTTCCAGTGATTTAAACTCGGCTTTACTAACTTCAAATTTTTGAGATATTTCTTGCATTAATTTATCTTTTTCTTCAGTAACCAAACCTACTTCAAAAGCATTCGTTTTAAATTGTTTTTTAATATCAACCAGTTTCCCATCAAGTATTTTTTTAGACCTATCTATCAAAGCTATATACTCACAAAGCTCTTCAACAGATTCCATACGATGCGTAGAAAATATAATGGTAGCACCTTTATCACGCAATTGTAAGATTTCTTCTTTTATCAAATTTGCATTAATAGGATCAAATCCACTAAAGGGTTCATCGAAGATTAAAAGTTTTGGTTCGTGTAAGACAGTAACAATAAACTGGATCTTTTGGGCCATTCCTTTTGAAAGCTCTTCAACTTTTTTATTCCACCAATCACCAATTTCAAATTTATCAAACCAATATTTTAGCCTTTTTTTGGCTTCAATTTTCGACAAGCCTTTTAATTGCGCTAAATAAATTGATTGTTCTCCTACTTTCATACGCTTGTACAAACCTCTTTCTTCAGGTAAATAACCTATAAAATGTACATCATTGGGTTGTAATATATTTCCGTTAAAAAAAACCTTACCTTGATCTGGCAGGGTTATTTGGTTGATAATTCTAATTAGAGTTGTCTTTCCAGCACCGTTTGGACCAAGTAATCCAAAAATACTTTGCTCAGGAACCTCTATAGAAATATTATCTAAAGCTCTGAAATCACCGAAATTTTTTACAATTTTTTCAGTTACTAGAATATTATCCATAAATAATTATAAATTTCCCCAAATATAAGTAAATGAAATTAATATGAATAGGGTGTTATTAAAGTAAAATTATAAGATCTAAAAGTTTTCTAAATTAAAATTTCGAAGTAAAAAAATTCTTGAATCTTGTTTGATAATAAATATAATATTCTTCAATAAACAAGAATGAATAACCGCTAATGATATACTACTTGCAAAACAAAAAAATTATTCAAAATGAAATAAAATCATTTTAGCCTGTCAAGATATTTTTGATGAATTTCCTTTACCATTTTCAAAGTAATCTTTGGTTTTATAATTCTAACCATTTCTGTGATACCGTGTGTTTCATAAAAAATGCCTTTAGCTACATCAAAACCTGAAACTGAAATATTATTTTTAATATCAAAAGTAACTTCTCTAAATTTATCCCAATCTAAATGTTTTGGAATAGTAAAATAATAATAATTCTTATCATTTTGAGATTGATATATATCATCCGCTTTTTTCTTTAAATTATAAAATTTATTAACCCTGATCATCGAGTCAGTATCATGCTTTATTTTAACACTTCTTGCCATATCAAGTCCCTCATTTATATATAGTTCTTGAATTTTTGGAATATCTGAATACTCTTTAACTCTTTTTAATCTTATACCGCTATACTTTTTTTTGCCAATTGTAATTTCACATTTTGCGCCTTCAATATCCATTTCATTATCTTTATTAATATTCCTGGTGGCTCTAAGAATACGTTCAAATGACACTGGATCCTTTGTAATCAACAAAATTGTATTGGGTTTACTTATTTGTGAAAATCTCGTAAAATAAGAAGCCAAAGGGCTCGGAATATTAACAACAAACGTTCTTGGTAATTTATTTCTTTCTATTGGATTAACTTTTTCTTGTTTCGTTAATTTTCCAATAATTTCACGTTTTTTCATGGTATTTAACTTTAAAATTTAATTTAAGACTTAAAAGTACAAATAACTTACTGTAAAAACAATATTTTTTGAAATTTTACTATGCATGCATAATATTTTTTCATATCTTTGAGGAATGGAAAAGGAGAAAACTATTGGTCATGCTTTAAGATCCACCTGGCAATCTGTGGCAAAATCATATAATGAGGAAGCACATAAACACGACAGCACAATGGCTGTAGCAATGGCTTTAATTTATATTGATTATGATAATGGCACACCTTCAACATCATTGGGACCCTCTATGGGAATGGAAGCTACGAGCTTGTCAAGAATATTAAATAGTATGGAAGATAAGGATTTAATCTATAGAGAAAAAAATCCTGAAGATGGTCGTAGTGTACTTGTAAAATTAACTGAATTTGGTAAAGAAAAACGAGAACTTTCTAAGAATTCTGTTTTACAATTCAATGATAAGATCAAAGATAATATTTCAGAAGAAAAAATTAAACATTTTTTTGAAGTGACCGATATGGTTAAAAAATTAATTAGTCAAAAAGAAATTTTTACAGCTGATGTGAGCTGATATTATAAATCGATTTACAAATAAATATAAATTTTATCCGTGTGAAAAAAAGAACAATTAAAAAAGTAGCGGTTATAGGTTCCGGAATAATGGGATCAGGTATTGCATGTCACTATGCCAATATTGGCGTTGAGGTGTTATTATTAGATATTGTTCCGCGAGAGTTGAACAAACAAGAAGAAGCGAAAGGCTTAACACTTGAAAGTACAATTGTTAGAAACCGAATAGTGAATGATAGTCTAAAAGCTTCACTAAAATCTAAACCTTCTCCAATTTACAATCAAAAATTTGCTTCCAGAATTACTACAGGTAATCTTGATGATGATCTCCATAAAGTCAAAGATGTTGATTGGATAATAGAGGTTGTTATTGAAAGACTAGATATTAAAAAGCAAGTTTTTGAAAATATTGAAAAATATCGTAAAAAAGGGACTTTAATAACTTCCAATACTTCCGGAATTCCAATTAAATTTATGAATGAAGGCAGAAGTGTAGATTTTCAAAAACATTTTGCTGTAACACATTTTTTTAATCCTCCACGGTATTTAAAATTATTTGAAGTAATTCCTGGTCCTGATTGTGATCAGCAAGTAACCGACTTTTTAATGATGTACGGTGAAAAATTCTTAGGAAAAACCTCAGTTCTTGCAAAAGATACACCTGCCTTTATTGGAAATAGAATCGGAATTTTTGGTATCATGAGTTTATTCCATGCAGTTAAAGAAATGGGATTAACCGTTGAAGAAGTTGATAAACTTACAGGCCCGGTAATCGGCCGACCTAAATCTGCAACTTTCCGTACTGTTGACGTTGTCGGTTTAGATACTTTGGTGCATGTTGCCAAAGGTTTATATGACAATGTACCTAAAGATGAGGCTCACGATCTGTTCAAACTCCCTGAATTTATCCAAACAATGATGGATAATAAATGGCTGGGAAGTAAAACAAAACAAGGGTTTTATAAAAAAACAGTTGATGGTCAAGGAAAAAAACAAATTTTAAGTTTAGATCTTAATTCGCTTGAATATCGCGCTCCTAAAAAAGCAAAATTTGCTACACTTGAAGCAACAAAAAGTATTGATAATGTTATCAATCGTTTTAAGGTTTTAGCAAAAGGAAAGGATAAAGCCGGAGATTTTTACCGTAAGAATTTTGCAGCAATGTTTGCCTATGTTCAAAATAGAATCCCTGAAATATCAGATGAATTATATAGAATTGACGATGCGATGAAAGCTGGTTTTGGCTGGGAACACGGTCCTTTTCAAATTTGGGATGCTATAGGTATTGAAGATGGTATCAAAATAATGAAAGATGAAGGGTACGAAGTTGCCAACTGGATAACTGAAATGCTCAAAAAAGATAATAAATCATTCTATACTGTAAAAGATGGAGCAAAATTTTATTATGATATTCCAAGCAAGTCGCAAGTAAAAATTCCTGGTCAGGATGCCTTTATCATCTTAGATAATATTCGTGAAGCTAAAACAATTTGGAGCAATAGTGAAGCTTCAATTCAACATTTAGGTGATGGTGTGTTAAACGTTGAGTTTCAGTCAAAAATGAATACCGTAGGTGGTGGTGTTCTTCAGGCAATTAACAAAGGTATTGACTTAGCCGAACAAGAATACGAAGCTGTAATCTTGGGTAATCAGGCCGCCAATTTTTCTGTCGGAGCAAATTTGGCAATGGTATTTATGCTTGCAATTGAGCAAGAATACGATGAATTAAATATGGCCATCAAATACTTCCAGGACACTGTAATGAGAATGCGTTATTCTTCTATTCCAACTTTGATAACACCAAGAGGTATGACATTTGGTGGAGGTTGTGAATTAAGTTTACATGCTGATAAAGTTGTAGCTGCAGCCGAAACCTATATTGGTTTGGTTGAATTTGGTGTAGGATTGATACCCGGAGGTGGTGGAAGTAAAGAAATGGCAAAAAGAGTTGCTGATCTTTGGATAAAAGATGACGTAAAACTAAATCGATTACGTGATGTCTTTATCAATATCGCAATGGCAAAAGTTGCTACATCTGCTTATGAAGCATTCGATCTAGGTTTCTTCCAACAACATAAAGATATTGTTGTTGTTAATGCTGATCGCCAGATAGCAACTGCTAAAAAACACGCGATTCAAATGCTAGAAGATGGTTATACACAACC
>JAUWUU010000112.1 GCA_030617765.1 Flavobacteriia bacterium
TTGAAATTGATATTAGTTGTGATTTATATTAAATAAGAATCCTTTCAGATTTACAGAATGAGGTGTAAGTTACCTTATTTTTTGATATATATATGTCTGATACAATTATTTCGTATTGTTGTCACTTTCTGATTCTTCTTCGCTTACACATTACAGTGAGTATATGAAACGTAGCATCCCAAAGGGTGCTATGATATCATATACAGTATTATGGGTTGTTTCTTCTACTAATTCCTTGTCTCCTTTGTCTCTTAATGAACTTGTGGCCCAGCCAGCCGATCACTAGGAGCAACAGTCCAAAAATCCATTTCAAGCTTATCCCTGGAAGGATCGGACTAGAGGGAATGACCACCGTTTTCTCAACAGTGTTCAACTTGTGTGCCCACGCTTTCTGAAATGCCTCCGTAGTTACAATGTTAAAAAGGTCCCTGCGGCTACGATACCTGATGACAAAAATGGCATCCCATTCTTCTTCGATTGCAGGCAGAGAGAAGGTGCTCAGTGGACTGGACACCAGCACCGGGTGACATCCACGCTGGAAAAGAAGGGGAAATACAACGCTGGTGTAACGTTGGTCAACACTGGCGTCTCCTCCCAAGTCTACTCCGTTTGGGTCCTTCTCCTTCTTGTTTTTGATGAGATTGAGCATGTAAAACTCTCGTCCATCATCGGTCCGGGCAAATGCTTCAACAGATTTATAATTAACTGTTGCCTCAAGCTGATTTTCAGCACGGCTGCCGCTTAATGCTTTGAACAGGATCTTTCCCTCTTCGGGCGTGAGGGGTGAAATCCACCACCCATCGTACCAAGAGGAAAACAGAAGAAAAATCAAGCTCAATATTGCGAAGAGAAGAGAAGAACCTGTTAGAAACTTTCGTATATCTATTTTCATTGTTTTTCGTTTTTAACTGTACACAATAGAATTAATATTATGAATGGCTTTGTCTTCATTGTTTAATTGCCCAAAACTCGTTATATCCATACAAAAATGGAGTTTTATAAAGTATATTTTCCGGATAACCTTAATAATAATAATTTATAACCAAAAAATTCAACTCTTTAAAAAGCCCATTTTAACCTTACAAATAATGCGCTGCCACTATTGGGTAATGGGTTACCTTCATTATCTTCCACTTTATCCATGGAATAGTATTGTCCGATAACTGCCAGCTCCATAGTGTCTGACATAGAATAGGCAAGTGTTGGCCCAAAATACACAAAATTACCTTCGGGTCCGTACATTCCTGCCAGCATAAGGTTGATCAATGGACTTATTTGATAACCCCCACTTCCAAAAAGTGCAACTTTGGTTGGAAATAGATTTTTCGGACTTAGATCCATAAAAATCACTTCTCCCAAACCTCCTTCCATATCATCAGCTCCAAAACCATTATACAGAGTTTCAAACTGTAAATTTAACGAATTGCTAAAAGTATAATCATAATGTAAAGTTGCTGTTATTGTTCCGTTTTCATCCGAAATATTTTCAATAGGATGGTAATAGGTCATCTCACCACTAAAACCTCCACCGGCAATACTTCCTGACCAACCTCCACCGATAACATAATCACTTTCAGTAAAAACTCCTCCTAAGAATTGAATATCATATCCATGCGTATTAAACCTATACAACAAGGCCGAAGTTATTTTATCATCACTATTTATTGAGGTTGATAACTCAATCTTGCTAGATTCACCAATATAGTATTGCAACCTTACAGCATCACTACCGGGTTTTTCTTCATAATCAAAATCAAAATACGAATAGGTATTAAAAAGATCGTTTGGGTTCCAAACAAACGTTTGCCCCCAGTTAATTCTTTGCCTACCCAAAGTAACCTGAAAATTCCCAACCGAATAATCTATCATCAACCTATCAAGTTGTGAAACGCCAATCCATGAATTCTCATCGGCCCAAACCCATGAAAGGTTAAAATAACCAACATCTCTACCAACATAATCACTATAATTGGGAATTAGTGCCACATTATTACCGGCAATAATCCTGTTGCGCAAACCTACTGTAAATGTAAAATTTTCATTGATATACCAGTTAAGATCAAAACGGTTATGAAGTGTATTTTCTATTGCCATACCACCATCATCAATAGTCTGCATAGCTGTCATACCTTTTACATAACCCTTTAACATCCAATTATCCTGAGCATAGATAACTGTTGAAAAAAGAAAAAAAATAATAGTTATGTAAATCCTATTTAGCATGATTTTAATTTTTGTCAGAAGTCAAAAGCCCACAGTCAAAAGAATAAAAAAACCTTAAACTTTTTACTTTAGACTTTAATTTTTTACCTCATCCGAAACAACTTTTCCATCATCAACCTTTATAACTCTATGGGCTTTATCTACTACCCTTTGATCATGTGTAGAAAAAATAAATGTAATATTTTCTTCTTTATTCAATTTTTCCATAATATCTAACAATTGATTTGTAGATTTTGAATCGAGATTTGCTGTAGGTTCATCGGCTAAAATAAATTGTGGTTTTGATGCTAAAGCCCTGGCAACAGCAACGCGTTGTTGTTGTCCGCCTGATAATTGATTGGGTTTGCTATTGACTCTATTTCCTAGTCCGACAGATTCTAATATAGCAAAAGTACGTTCGTTCATTTTGGTTTTTTCCCAATTTTGAAGTTGCATAATAAACTCAACATTTTCTTTGGCGGTTAAAACCGGAATTAAATTATAGGCCTGAAAAACAAATCCGATATTGTTCAACCTGAAATCGATCAATTTACCGGAAGATAGTTCAGAAATATCCTGACCATGCACTTCAACCGTACCTGAAGTTGATTTTTCTAATCCGCCAATCATATTTAATATCGTGGTTTTTCCTGAACCCGACGGCCCTACAATTGCAGCAAATTCTCCTTTTTCAAATGTTAGATCGATTCCGTTTACCGCATGAACAGGAACCTCTGTATCTGTATAGGTTTTTGTAAGATTACTAACTTTAATAACACTCATTGTCTTTCTTTTTTATAATTTTATAGTGTTCTGATCGCCTCAGCAGGATTTAATTTTAATGCTTTAAAAGCTGGATAAATTGAAGCGAAAATTCCCGTAAGGATAACCAAAATCGTGATTTGTAAATATCTATAAGGCTCTAACATTGGATAAGATATGGCGCTATACCCAACTGATTCCATACCTTCTGCCAATGATGAAATATTAATACCAACATTACCGTAATAATTGATCAATAACAAACTGATAAATTCGCCTAAAAAAGCGCCCACCAAAGCCAAAAGAATGGTTTCAAACATGATCATTAAAAATATTCGTTTTCTGTTCATCCCAATTCCCATTAGCATACCTAACTCTTTGGTTCGCTCTAAAATTACCATCAACATGGTATTTACAATTCCAAAACCAAGAGCACCTAATATAATGATCATAAAAATACCCATCATCATATCCATATATTCAGTAATAAAACTCAAATAAGGTTGAATTTCAGACCAATCTTCACTTAAAAGTTCAGGATATTTGCTTTTTAAATCAGCTGAAATAAAACTTGCCTGCTCATAATCGTCCAGCAAAATATCAATTTCATGACTTTGCCCTTTTGGGATTTCTACTACTTTTCTCAAATCAGCATCTCTAACAAAAACATGCATTTTATCCCACGGGCTATTATCAGTTTTAAATATTCCGATCACTTTAAATGCTGCGCCTGTAATTTCACCGTTATAATCCTGAAATGTTAGAATTATTTTCGACTTAATTTTTACTTTGAGTTCTTTTGCCAAGGCTTTAGAAACTACAATGCTATTTTTCTTTTTTGAAGTAAAGAAGTCTCCTGAAGTTGAATCGACTTTTTTATATAAACCAAAAACTTCCTTTTCAGTTTTAGGGTTAATACCAACAATTGTAACCCCCATATTTTTATTAGCAGTAGCCGCCATTGCCGAAACTTTTAATCTGCTCGTTACAGCTTTTACCCCTCCAATTTTTGATATTTCATTTAATTTCTTGTCTGTCAAAGAAATGGTTCTTTTTACATCAAAATTATCTGCAAAATTTGGATGATGCAATTGAATATGCGCTGTTTCAATAGAAAAAGTATTAATAACCCTTTGCTTTGCCATACCATTCATCCATGCCGATGAAAATAATCCACCAACCAAACCTGAAGCAATCGCAAAAATTACAACTGCACTACGGGTTTTACTCCTCCAAATGTTCCGCCAAGCTATTTTTAATAACATCATAACTTAAGATTTTAAGCCTTTAACAACATTCAACTTCAGTATTTTAAGAATAGGATAATACATTACAATCAAACTTATGATCATAATTACAATTGCTTGATTTATAAATATTTGAAAATCAATACTCATAGGCATGATAGGCTCAAAATTAAAATCTTTCATAGCTTCTACAACATCACCAGTAAACTTTATGGGATTATAGTAAAAATAGATCATTAGCGGCAAACTAATAATAAACCCTGCAATTACTCCTAAAATTGTTAAAAAGATCAATTCAATTATAACTACTAAAATCAACTTTCTTTTTTGCATTCCTATAGAGATCATCATTGAAAATTCTCTTATCCTTTCATTGGTCATCATTAAAACAGTACCTAAAATTCCAAAAGCGATCACCATATATAAAATAGCAATCATTATTATACCTCCTGCCTTATCAGATTCAATCATTTGCAACAATTCTTTGTTCATCAATTCCCATCCCATTACTTCATAATTCTCCTGATCAATGTCCGATCTTAATTCTTGTTCAACAGTATTTACATCATCGAGATTATTCATATCAAATGCCAAAGCTGTAAATTGATTACCGGTATCAAAAAAGTTTTGGGCTTCAGTAATTGATAGATAAACGGTTCGTCTATTCATTTCTGGAATTGGCAGTTTTAATATTCCTTTCACATGAAATAATCCTGCAGCTGTTGCTCCGTGATACCCCGAAGAGAACAAAACTAAAGTATCATTAATATTTATATTTAAGAATTTAGCCAATTCTTCTGCCATCAAAACAGATCTATCTTCAACATTAATAAAATCACCTTCCTGTAGATATGATTTTATTTTGGTCATTTTATTTTCCTTTTCAGGAAAAATCCCCATTACTGCAACGCCTTTGGTAGCCTCTCCTGATGAAGCTAAAGCAAATGACTCCAGCCTAGGAATTACAACATTAATTCTTGGATCAGATTCAAGGTCTTTGATTTTTTGTTGATCAAATTCAAAAATATTATTGATATTCTTGTCATCCCAATATCCCTTTTTATGAATTTGGATATACCCTGAATAAGATTCAATAGCATTTTCTTTCATTTTGGCATAAGAACCAACTTGGAAACCTCGCATTACAATTGCAAAGAATAAGGCAAACATCATGGAGGCAATCGTAATCAAAGTACGCCTTTTGTTGCGCCAAATATTTCTCCAGGCTATTTTTAAAATGGTCTTCATAAATTATCTAATCTTTTTCATTTTTTGTTGTGAGAAAAACGATTCAGGTAAATCAACATCAAATTTAATATCTTGTATAAACAATACTGTTTTCTTTCCTTCTTCATCTGCAGGTATAATTTCAATTCTGGTAGGGATCAGTCTCCCATCCATTTTTTTAAAATCATAAGCAAAATCACTTTTTACCAATTCATCATCCTCATCATAATATTCTGATTTTACCTGAATATATTCATCATCTTTGCTGATCCATTTGTAAATTTTTCCCCAAATAACTGCTGCCTCTTCTTTGGGTATCATTTCAATTTTATAAGTATCAAAACTTTCCACTTTTTCTACACCCACAATTTTATGATCGTAATCGTGAACTATTGAGCTTTCTTTTAAAATATCATCATTGGTATAATCTGATCCCATCCAACCCTGTGACATCATTGAAGCAGGAATTTTTATCATCCTACCAATAGAAGGCATCCAGTTCCACATTTCTGTTTTTCTTTTTAAAAATACCTGACCTTTATCTTTTGCAGGAGCAGTAATATAGGTCATTGAATAATCCATACCTCTACCCCAGCTCTTCATACTGACAGATCTTTTCCAAGTTGGACGAATTATTTGCATCTCCATACTTGTTGTATTTGTTTTCCCCCTCATTTTTTCATCAGCTCTTTTTATAATCTCTTCAGCTGTAATATCATATTGAGCTAAAATATTACCTGAAATCAATGCAAAAAATAATATTAAAACAACATTCAAATTTATTTTCATTTTATTTACTATTTAAATTTTTCAATTAATCGGTTTACAACTTCTTCTAAAGGATAATTATCACCACCCATCATTATATAACCAAGCGAAATACCATCAATTGAACTTCCTAATAATAAGGCAGTTGCATCTGAATTTTTATCTCCTTTACTTTTAAAATATCCTTCAAACAATTTCATATATTGTTCAAAGAAAGGAAGAAAAACCTTGTTAAAAAGCGCATATACTTTAGGTTGTGCAACCAGATTATAATACAATTTCCAAAATGTTTCATTGGATTTAATCATTTCAAAATTTGCGCGAATTGTATATGAAAAATCTTCTTCTGTATGAATTGTACTCTGTTCATAAAAAAGTTCCTTCATTTGATTCAAACCATAATGCAATACACCCTCGAGCAAATCTTCTTTACTTTTAAAATAATTATATAAATTACCCTTAGAAACTTTAGATCGTATAGCAATAGATTGCATTGAAGTATTTCCAAATCCTTTTTCAGAAAATAGTAAAAGAGCAGACTCTAAGATTAATAACTCCTTATCCTGTTTTAACTTTTCAATCTGTTTTTCTGTTCGTGGCGACATTGATGATAATTTATGACTGACCGGTTAGTCAAAGGTATAAAAAAATTAAACAAATAGTAATATTTTAAAATGAATTTTTTAGTCCAATAATAATTTCTAAAGAAAAAAAGAAAAAGATTAATTAAAAAATACTATTTTTAAAATGAATTTTTTTAACCTAAAAAGCATGGAACACTTTGATGAAAAGGCTCAAAACTGGGATGACGATATTACAAAAGTAGAACGAGCAAAAATATTTGCCAAAGAAATCAATAATTTTATCCAACCTGACAAGTTGATGAACGCTCTTGAGTTTGGATGCGGAACCGGTTTATTGAGTTATCAGTTAAAAGATATATTTAATACTATCACGCTCGTCGATATATCTAAAGGGATGATAGAGGTTCTAAATGAAAAGATCAAAGTCAACAACATTAAAAACCTTTACCCTATTCATACAAATTTATTAGAAGATAAAATAGATATTGGTGATTTTGATGTTATTTATACTTCAATGACCTTACATCATATCATTGATACCAATAATATTTTAAAGGTCCTTCACTCATTGTTAAAAACGGATGGTTATTTGTGTATTGCAGATCTGGTTAAAGAAGATGGCAGTTTTCATCCTCTCAGTTATAATTTTGAGGGCCATTACGGTTTTGACAAAGAAGCTTTAAGTTTGCTTCTCATTGCTAATGGATTTGAAGTTCTATACTATAACATTAGCTATGTAATAAAGAAGATAGTTGATGATTCGACAAAAGAATATCCATTATTTTTAATCATATGTAAAAAAATACAATAAACCTATATCAAAATTAAATAATCCTTAAAATTGATCTTTTTAGATAGATTATTGCTTAAATTTATACAGAATTTATAAACTATATTCGCATGGATAAAAAATTCAAGGTAAAGGTTAATAATTCCTTAGACTTTAACCTTAGCCAAAAACAAATAGATGGCTTAGATATAATTCAAAAAAATAATTCTAAATTCCATATTCTAATTGACAATCAATCTTTTGAAGCTAATTTAATCAAATCTGATTTTTCTAAAAAACAATACACCATTTCAGTAAATTCAAATACTTACTTAATTGAAATTAAAAGTCCATTAGATCAATTGATCAAAA
>JAUWUU010000050.1 GCA_030617765.1 Flavobacteriia bacterium
AGTTGTATATTAAAAGGAAATAACTCGGTAGGTGAATTCTACTCTATTGCTGTGACCAATAATCACCAACAGGCGGATACCGGTACAAAAATGATCCACTTGGGAAAAAATACTAAAAGCACTATTATCTCCAAGGGAATATCTGCGGGGAAAAGCAATAATAGCTACCGCGGTTTAGTAAGAATATCAAAGAAAGCCGATAATGCACGTAATTTTTCACAATGTGATTCGTTGTTGCTCGGTGATAAATGTGGGGCTCATACTTTCCCATATATTAAAACTAATAATAATACTGCAATTGTTGAACACGAAGCAACTACATCTAAAATATCAGAGGATCAGATGTTTTATTGCCAGCAACGTGGCATCGATACTGAAAAAGCCATTAGTATTATAGTAAACGGGTATGCAAAAGAAGTATTAAACAAGCTTCCAATGGAATTTGCTGTTGAAGCGCAAAAATTATTGGCAATTACACTTGAAGGAAGCGTTGGATAATTGATAATTTATTATTTAAAATTTACTATTATCCTACAATAATCAATATTCAATAATCAATATTCAATAAAAAAAATGTTACTAAATATAAAAGATCTGCATGTTTCCATTAACGGAAAGGAAATACTTAAAGGACTTAACCTTGGTGTAAATAATGGTGAGGTTCATGCAATAATGGGGCCAAATGGATCTGGTAAAAGTACACTTTCATCAGTAATTGCAGGGAATGAAACCTATAAAGTTTTTGAAGGTGAAATAACTTTAGATGATAATAATATCTTAGATCTTTCACCAGATGAAAGAGCTCATAAAGGTATCTTTTTATCATTTCAATACCCTATTGAAATACCTGGAGTTACCACAACTAATTTTATCAAAACAGCCTTAAATGCTAAAAGAAAAGCACAAGGATTAGGAGATCTTCCTGCAAAAGACATGCTAAAAATGATTCGTGAAAAAGCTGAACTTTTAGAAATGGATCGCAAATTTTTATCTCGTTCTTTAAATCAAGGTTTTTCAGGTGGTGAGAAAAAACGAAATGAGATCTTTCAAATGGCTATGCTAGAACCTAAACTGGCCATTTTGGATGAAACCGATTCAGGCTTAGATATCGATGCCTTAAAAATCGTAGCAAATGGTGTAAACAAACTAAAAAATAAAGATAATGCTACTATTGTGATCACGCATTATCAAAGACTTTTAGATTATATCGTACCTGATTTTGTGCACGTTTTATATAATGGAAAGATTATAAAATCAGGTGGTAAAGAATTGGCTCACGAACTGGAAGCAAAAGGGTATGATTGGTTGAAGTAAATTGTTTCGGGTTTTGAGTTTTGGGTTAAAATATTATAACAATATTATAATGGCAACAATAAATCATTTTGAAGAATTAGAAATTTGGAAAATGTCTAGAATTCTATGTACTGAAGTATATAATATTATAACCAAAACAGAATTAAAAAATGATTATAAATTAAAAGAACAAATCAATGGTTCTTCAGGTTCTGTTATGGATAATATTGCTGAAGGGTTTGAAAGAAATGGAAATAAAGAGTTTAGACAATTTCTTTCAATATCAAAGGCTTCTTGTGGCGAAACTCAATCACAACTATACAGAGTTCTAGATAGAAATTATATTGATAAAGAAAAATTTGATGAACTTAAAGAATTAACAATACAACTTAGAAAAAAAATTGGTTCATTCATCAAATATTTAAACAACAACGAGTATAAAGGGCATAAATTCAGATAACCCGAAACACAAAACTCGAAACACATTATGGAATTAAAAGACAAACTACTTGCCAGCTTTATGGCATTTGAAAATAAAGGAAATATTGATCTAGATTCAAATGTTCACGATTTGCGCCTAAAAGCAATTGATAATTTTGAAACCTTAGGGTTTCCAACTAAAAAAAATGAAGAATGGAAATACACTTCTCTTAAATCAATATTAAAACATGATTATAGCGTTTTCCCCTCATTAGACAATAATGTTGAACTAAAAGATATAAAAAAATATTTTTTACATGAGATCGAATCTTATAAAATTGTATTTATTGACGGAGTTTACAGTTCGTTTTTATCAGATACAACACATGAAGAAGCCGATGTTTGTATTTTATCAGCTGCTTTAAAAAAGCCAAAATATAAAATGATCATCGATCATTATTTTGATAAAATTACATCAAAAAGTGATAGCTTATCCTCATTAAATACAGCATTTTCAAAAGAAGGAGCTTTTATTAATATCCCTAAAAATACTATTTTAGAAAAACCAATTCAAATATTATTTTTTTCAACAGGAAGTGAAAAAGAGCTGATGTTTAATCCAAGAAATTTAGTAATTGTGGGTGAAAATTCACATGTTCAAATCTATGAACGACATCAAAACCTGAATAAAAATATAATTCTTACTAATTGTGTTACTGAAATTTTTGCACATAAAAGGGCAATTGTTAACTATTACAAAGTACAAAATGACAAGGAAAATGCTTCAATAATCGATCATACCTATCTGCAACAAAAAGAAGGAAGTATTGCCTCCATAAATACTTTTACTTTTGGCGGTAAATTAACACGAAATAATATTAATGTACATCATGAAGGTGAACATATCTCTACAAATCTTAATGGCATAACAATTATTGAAGGCAAACAGCATGTTGATAATCATACTATAGTTAATCATAAACATGAAAATTGCGAAAGTCATGAATTGTATAAAGGTATTTATGATGATGCTTCTACCGGAGTTTTTAACGGAAAAGTAATTGTTGATAAAGAAGCCCAAAAAACCAATGCTTTTCAACAAAATGATAATATTTTAGTAGGTGATAAAGCTTCAATCAATGCAAAACCTCAATTGGAGATATTTGCAGATGATGTAAAATGCTCCCATGGTTGCACTATTGGTCAGATAGATAAAAATGCGATTTTTTATATGCAATCAAGAGGTATTCCAATTAAAGAAGCCAAAGCATTGTTACTTTTTGCATTTGGAAACGAAGTGATCAATAAAGTTAAAATACCTGCTTTAAAATCTAGAATTTTCAAATTAATAGCCGAAAAACTAAAAGTTGATATGGGTTTTGAAATTTAAAAAAAACAAAATTATTAGTTCAACTAACTAAAAAGCATAATTCAAACCAATATACATACCTGAATCACCATCTTGTGAATTGGCAGTTAAGCCATAATCTAATCCAACAACAAAATTCTCATTCATGGCTATTCTTAAACCTAAGCCATAGCTTATATGTAGTTTTTCTGCTCCAAAATCAAAGTAATCATCTTTTGTATCATTCCCTGAAATAGCATAATTACCCCAATAATCAATATCAGTTAAGGGAGCAAATTCAGCTTCAATTTGATTTACTTTTTCATTTAATGGTAATAATTGCACAACTCTACCTGCGTCAATAAATGCATTTGTTGACATATACCAATTTTGCTTAAACCATTTGAAATTCCAAAATTTATATCTGAATTCTGCATTTCCATAAGCTTCACCATCACCTACAACTCTGTTTCTTCTTATCCCCCTTAAGGTTCTTTTTCCTCCTAAACCTTCAGATGCAACATTTTTCAACATAACACTATACATAATTGGAAGTGCAAAATAAGGTTCGTCTCCAATAATATTTCCGATATAACCCAGACGATAGGCAAAAGTTATTTTATTTTGAATAATGGTAAAATACTGTCTGTGTGTAATATTTAATTTCAGATAACCTTCATCCGTATTACCAATAAATTTAGGAACCCAAATTAAAATTGCTTCTGTCCAAATTCCTTTAGAAGGATTGGTCCAATTATCCCGAATATCATAGAGCAAACCCAATTTCATTCCCAAAAAGGAACCTCCGTTTGCGTTTTTTGCATCTATTAAACCCCACTTTTTATATCTATCCCATAAACCCGGCATTTCTTTAGTATCGGGTATTTGATCACCTTCATCTCTTCCATCATTATACTTCTTTACATCTATGGTATTAACCGAATAATTATAAAATTCAAAACCAGCCAACCAGCTCCAACCATTAGAAATTGGATTTAAAATATCAGCCTTAATTCTTAGCCTTTTTGTTTGATTTTTATAAAACATTTTAGACTTGTAGTTGGAATCTTTTTTATCTTCCCATGACCTATTATAAACAGATTCATATCCGTTTGCACCAAGAAAATCAAACTGCTCATCTGGTATATACAGAATATCAAAATAAAATGTTCTTCCTTTAAATAATTTATTCGATTCAAAAGAAAAATTATATCTCCCACTACCCTTTGTAAATCTAGAAATCTCCAAAAAATATCGTTCATAATATTTTGGATAAATATCTCCGGTACCATAATTATAAAGATCTACTAAACCTCCATATTGAAAACCTAAATCAGAATTATAAGTTATGGTAGGTAAAACTCCAAAATTCCATCCTTTTTTAATTTTCTGTTTTTCATCATCAACAGATGTTGAATCTTGAGCAAATACAATTCCGCTAAAAAATAAGATCAAAAAAAACAATAAGTATTTTTTATTCATAAAAATCTTTAAAAATTAACTGCTCTCAGAAAGGATTATTGGAGTTTTTCTTTAATCACTATTATTTAACACTGTTTAAAATATCACTTAAAAACCCATTAAAATCGAACTCATCTTCCTCGGTCAAACCGGTACGTACAATTACCATTTCTTTTGAAGGAATAATAAAAACAAATTGTCCTTGATAACCGTTGCAAGAATAAAGATCTTTTGGAACATTGGGATAATGACTTCCGGCATTTAACCAAAACTGTGCGCCATATCTTCCGTTGGAAGTATTTGTTGGAGTTGCCACATATTTCACCCATTCAGGCTTAAAGATTTGTTCACCATTCCAGTTTCCCTCGTGTAAATACAACAAACCAAATTTTGACCAATCTCTTGTATTTGCCCATCCATAAGAAGAACCAACAAAATTGCCAGCCATATCAGTTTCTACCAATGCTGAAAACATTCCAATTTTGTCAAATAATTCAGTATACCAGAAATCCAGGTATTGCTGTTGATTTTTAAAGAATTGTTTTAATAAATAACCTGATAATAAATTGGTAGTTCCTGATGAATAATTCCAAGTTTCATTTGTTTTACCAATTAGTGGTTTATCAATTTGTACCATGCTCATATCTCTTTCCATAAATAACATTTTGGTGATATCAGAGATGTTATTATAATCTTCAATCCATTCCAAACCGCTATTCATTTGCAGCAAGTTACTATACGTAATGTTTTTTCGTTCATCATTTTGCCATTCAGGTATTCCAGTTACTGATTTTACATCTATTTTACCTTGTTTCTCAAGAATTCCATACATGGTTGATGTCAGGCTTTTGGTCATTGACCAACCCAAAATAGGTGTATTTTTATCAAAACCATCAGCATACTTTTCAGCAATGATCTGATCTTTATAAACCACTAGAACTGTTCTGGTTTTTTTAATGTTTTCGTTAGGTCTATCAAAAGCATTTTCAACTGCATCTTGCAAAACCTCATAATTTACATCTGCGAGAACAGTATCTTTTTGTGGTAAATTACCATAAGGAAAAGGGAATTTCTTTGAAGTATTATTTCTATTTGGAATAGCAACTTTTTTATTGACATCATAATCATTGTCGATTAGAGTTGCCCCCAATCCTTCACGATAAATTGCTTTTCGGCTTTTTAAACCAAAAAATGTAGAAGTTACTGTTTTGCTGTTAAGATCAACTTTATTTGAAGCATCTCTTACTTGATCAATATCATTATCACCTTTTTCAACAGACTCTTGAGTTCTGTTAGCCAAAAACATTCCGGAAGCTACGCTTTTTGAAGCAAACCCGGTAACGATATTTAATCGTGGATAGTTGGCATAAACAACATATACCAGACTCAATATCAAAATTATTAAAATATATTTTATAAATTTCTTCATGTTTTCTAATTTTTAACAGTGTTTTTTAATATTAATAATTTCATCATTTCTCTTGCAGCAACTTCTGCTTTCTTTTTAATGAAATAACGTGGCGTTTCGTCGCCAATTTCGTAAGTTATTGATGCAGCATTAAATTGATTGTAAAACCAACCTTTGGTAAAAGTTCCCAGACCACCGGGAATATCATTAGGTGAATAATCCGGAAAAAAATTATCAATTCCTGATATCCAATAATCCTTATATGGATATAATTTTGATCTAAGATCATCTTGCAAAGTAAAATACAGATCGTGAAAAGTTGAATGGAAATCCATTCCTAAAATTACATCATTAGAATTATTATTAACATAATCAATAATATAATTAGCAATTATTTTAGTTTCCGGCTGACGATAATACGCCCAATCTCGATTGAGATCTACTCCGCCTGCATTATGTCGCCAATGTCCCAGATCTACGCCATCAGGATTTAATAACGGAAATACCAGAATTCTATATTTTGCTCTAAAATCTTTTGATAAATAATTATCTTTTAAAAGTTCTCCAATAAATGCTTCTAAAGCAAGATATCCTGTAACTTCAGGGGGGTGTTGCCTGCTAAAAAGTAAGAGCACTTCTTTGTCTTTTGACAATCCTGATCCAATCTCTAACATGATCAGGTCTCTGTTCAGTTTACTTTTCCCTACAACCATGTATTTTACATCTACATTATTTGCTTGCTTTTTAGCCCAAGACTCTACATAACCAGAAGTTTTAATTTCCTGAGCTGCAATTTTTAATTTTTTAGTACTCAGTTGAATCTTTAATTCTACTATCGAATCTATTTTGCTTAAACCAACATTTGAACTATCTAATCTAACCCAGTTTTTTCCATCAATACTGTATTTTGGCCAATATCTATGTTTTGCAGTGGGATAGTATAATTGTAAGGAAATACTTTTTAAACTATCACTCCACACATTAAAAGCGTAATGCGGACTCTTATTGATCGGTTCATTTTCAGGTAAAATTGTGACTCTAAAAACAGAATCATTTATTCTTTCAAAATTATTCATTCTGGCACCATCAAATAAATTATCGGCATAAACACTCCCTAGTTTAAAAGTTTTCTTTTGCTGATATTGAATTGTTTTTGTTGAAGTATCAACAGGCTCATCGTATTCAAAAGTTTTTAATTTCTGTACCTTACATGAAGTGAAAATTAAAAAAAATACAATAAAACTATATTTATAAGATCTTATCATCTGATATTATATTATTGATATTTAGCTATTTAAATCTTTGTCTTTAGTTTTAGCTTCGACAAAAGTAAAAGTTATTTTGTTGAATTAAAAATTATTTATATATTTGCTGACCATTTGGTTAAACCATCTGATTAAACTATATGATTAAAACTAAAGATATATCTGCAGAAGAAAAAATTTTAAATGCAGCTGAACATATTTTTGAAAATAAAGGATTGTCTGGTGCAAGAATGCAAGAAATTGCTGATGAAGCCAAAATAAATAAGTCGTTATTACATTATTATTACCGAAGTAAACAATTGCTTTTTGAAGCAGTTTTTAAAAAAGCTTTTAATAAGTTGGCTCCTCAAATAAATGTTGTTTTGAATTCTGATCAATCGATCTGTGATAAGATCATAAATTTTTCAAACAATTATACTTCATTTATGCTAAAACACCCCTATTTACCCAATTTTATATTACAAGAATTAAATAGGAATCCAGATTTTGTTACAGAATTAATATCTGTAGATAATTTTCCAAATATTAAAAATTTTAAAATTCAAATCGAAAAAGCAATAAGTGAAGGAAAGATCAGGCAGATAAAAGCCGAACAGCTTTTTATCAATATTTTGGCTTTAAATATCTTTCCATTTATTGCTGCACCACTTATTAAAGGATTTGTGGAGGCATCTGACAAAGAGTACAAAATAATTCTGGAAAAACGCAAGACAGAAGTAGCAGATTTTATTATTAAATCTATAAAATTATAGCAATGAAAAAGATATTTTTATTCTTATTATTGATCAATTTAAATGCTTTAGCTCAAGAACCATTAAGCCTGGAGACATGTTATTCTCTGGCTGAAACAAATTACCCTAAAGCAAAACAGAGTGATCTGATTCCGGAACAAAATGAATTAAACAAACAAATTATTCAAACCGGAAAATATCCAAAAATCGAATTGGAAGCACAGGCAACATACCAATCAGAGGTTATCCATTTTCCAACTGAAAATCCGGGATTAGTATTTGAACTTCCTAATAAGGATCAATACAGAACAACTTTAACTTTAAATCAATTAATTTATGGTGGCGGAACAATTAATGCTGCAATTCACGAAGAAAATGCTAAATCAATCACACAACAACAAAAAATAACTGTTGAGCTTTATCAGTTAAAACCCAAGATCAATCAATTATATTTTTCAGTTTTATTATTACAAGAAAAAAACTTGCTTTTATTGGCCAAGCAAAAACAAATTGAAGAAAAGAAAAAAGAGGTTTTAGCCGGAATTAAATACGGTGCTATCCTACCAACCTCTGATGCTATTTTAGAAGCAGAACTTTTAAAAATTGAACAACAATTGAATGATGTTTATAGTTCAAAACAAAATTTATTTCAATCATTAGAAAAGTATTTAGGAATACCTATTACAGAAACAACAATTTTTTCATATTCAGAAATTACAAAAGGTCTATCAGAAACTATGATTCGTCCTGAATTGGAATTATTCAATTTGCAAAAAGCTCAAATTGATAATACAACTTCATTATTGTCAAAAAACAGATTACCAAAAATTTATGGTTTTGCACAAGGCGGCTACGGAAATCCTGGATTAAATATGCTCGACAATTCCTTTCAACCGTTTTATTATGTAGGAATAAAACTAAACTGGAATGTTTTTGATTGGAACAAAACCAAAAAACAAACCCAGGCATTAGAAATTAACAAACAATTTATTGATAGTGAAAAAGAAGAATTTGAATTACAAACATCTATGCAAATCGATCAACAAACACTGGAAATCAGTAAATATGAAAAATTTATAAAAAGTGATCAAACCATTATTAATCTGCGAAAACAAATACTTAAAACATCTGAGTCTCAGTTAAGAAATGGTGTGATAACCTCCTCTGATTATATTGAAAAACTAACCGATCTATACGAATCAGAAAACGATCTGAAAACTCACCAAATACAACTATTATTAGCTCACGCAAATTATAAAGTAATACAAGGAATTTAAAATATACAACATGAAAAAATTATATAAAATTTCAATTATTTCCATTTTTTTAATTTTAATCAGTTCCTGCAATTCAAATTCTGATCTTGCAGATGGTTATGGAAATTTTGAAGCTATTGAAACCATAATTTCAGCTGAAAGTAACGGGAAATTATTACAGTTTAACATAGAAGAAGGTCAGACTCTGGCTAAAGATGTTATTATTGGTTATATTGATACCATTCAATTATCCTTAAAAAAAGATCAATTAACAGCATCCAAAAATGTAATTTCTTCGAAATCGAGAGGTGTATTATCACAAATAAATGTTTTAAGGTCTCAACTCAAAACAGCCAAAATATCTAAAAAAAGAATAGAAAATCTAATTGCTGAAAATGCAGGAACACAAAAACAATTGGATGATATCAACGGAAAAATTGACATGCTCAATCAGCAGATCATAAGCGTAGAGACTCAGAATGCTCCAATTGTAAACGAAATAAAGAGTATTGATGTGCAATTACAACAAATACAAGATCAAATTAAAAAAAGTATTCTTAAAAATCCGGTAAATGGAACTGTTTTGGTAAAATATGCCGAACCAAATGAAATTACAGCCTTTGGAAAACCATTGTATAAAATTGCTGATCTAAGCAACATGCAATTACGTGTTTATGTAAGCGAAACACAGTTGGCAGGTATTAAAATTGGACAAGAAGTTACATTAAAAATCGATGCAGGAGAAAATATGAAAAACTTCGATGGCATAATTACTTGGATTGCTTCAGAAGCTGAATTTACACCCAAAATAATACAAACCAAAGAAGAAAGAGTAAACTTGGTCTATGCAGTAAAAATTGATGTTAAAAATGATGGAAGTTTAAAAATTGGAATGCCTGCAGAAATGTGGATAGAAAACGAGTTATAGCTTTTGGCTTTTTGTAAAATGAAAAAATATTTAATAATTAAAAATAATCACATGAAAAAAACATTAATTGTATCAGTAATACTTTCGGTAATATTAATAAGCTGTAACGAAAAGAAAGATAAGGTCATGGAAACTACGGTGAAAGAAATGGAGAATGAAAAAGACAAAGTAGTACATGAAGAAAATATTATTAACAACAATTGGGTAAATGAAATTCAATTAAATAATAATTCCAAATGGGATGCAAATATTGAAACCACACAAGGCGTTGACGCAATGCTAAAGTATATTGATGAAAGTAATCCTGAAACAGTTGAAAATTATCTTGCTCTGGCAAATGAATTAAATGACGAAAAGAATTTTCTAGTGAAAGAATGTACAATGACAGGACCTTCTCACGATAATTTGCACATATTTTTACATCCGTTAATTGAAAAAATAAACCATCTTCCAAAGACCTCTTCTATCGAGGAAGGTTCTGAAATAACAAAAAGTATAAACGAAAATTTAGAGGCCTACAAAAATTATTTTAACTAAAAAGTTAGAAACTAAATTAATCTATCATGAATGTATTAAAAAAAATAGCTTCAATATTAGCCTTGTTTATAGGGGTAATGTCCGTTTTTGCTGGTTCAAAAGTACTGCTTGGTATTGATACAAAAGATTACAGTATTTTAATTTGGTTGGTTTCTTATAATGTAATCTTTGGAGTTCTATCTATTATTACAGCTTATTTTATTTGGAATGATATATCAAAAGGGAAAAGTTTAACCTTATTTATTTTAGCCATGCATTTTATGGTATTTATTTATCTTAATTTTATTAGTAGCAATGTAGCTTCAGAAAGTATTAAAGCAATGATCTTTAGAACAAGTATTTGGGTAGTCATTGCTGTTTTATCCATAATAATTCCAAAATATTTAATCAAACAACAAAATTGAATGTGTGAGTATAAGTCTTAAACATATTTCAAAATCTTACGGTGATTTAAAAGCGGTAGATGATATTTCCTTTGAAGTAAAAGAAGGTGAGTTATTTGGGTTAATTGGCCCTGATGGTGCAGGTAAAACAACCCTTTTTAGAATACTAACAACACTTTTGATTGCAGATAAAGGTGAGGCAACTGTAGCTGGTTATGATGTTGTAAAAGATTATATTGATATTAGAAATCATGTGGGTTATATGCCTGGTAGATTTTCCCTTTATCAGGATCTGACAGTTGAAGAAAATCTAGAGTTTTTTGCAACAATATTCGGTACAACCATTGAAGAAAATTACGAATTAATCGAAGATATTTATATTCAGATTGAACCTTTTAAAGATCGTAGGGCTGGGAAATTGTCTGGCGGAATGAAACAAAAACTAGCTCTTTGTTGTGCATTAATTCACAAACCTAAAGTGTTGTTTTTAGATGAACCAACTACAGGTGTTGACCCAGTTTCTCGAAAGGAGTTTTGGGAAATGCTTAAACGACTACAACAAAAAGGAATTACAATTTTAGTTTCTACACCATATATGGATGAGGCTGCACTTTGTGATAGAATAGCTTTGATTCAAGATGGTAAAATATTAGAAATTGATACACCGAAGGAAATTGTAAAACATTATCCAAAAAAAATATACGATATACGTACAGATGATATGTACAAACTCATATTAAATCTGAAGGAGTATGAATACAATTACGCCGTACACCCATTTGGAGAATTTGTTCATTACACAGATAAAAGAGATAGTTTCGATCCAGATGAATTGATTCAATTTTTAGAGTCTAAAAAACAGAAAAATATTATAATTCAACAAACAGAAACGACCATTGAAGATGCATTTATGGAATTAGCAAAATAATAACACATTTAAAATTATCTATTATGAATTACGGCAAAAAGAACATATCAACAGGACTAATATTAATGTCATTATTTATGGCTTATGGATTTTTATTAATTTATTTAAGAGATTTTGCTCCAAACAAAGTTGCTTGGATTGAAGGCAGTAATAATGGAGCACATTTTGAAGCTACATTGGCACATGTACATGGAAATTTATTTGCTTTATTAAACATCATTTTAGGTTATTTATTACTTAAAATGAATATTAAGGAAAAATCAAAAAAATACATTTCTATATTATTACTTGTAGTGATGTTAATGCCTATTGGAATATTAGCTGAACTAGTTTTTGGTGTCCCTCCAGTTCTGGTATTAATAGGAGCAATTTCAATGGTAATTGGCGTTGCCTTATTTGGATATTCCGTTGCCACTTTTAAAGGAAAAGAATTATAGGTAAATGGAAATCATTAATGTCATAAAAGCTAAAAATTTAACTAAAAAATTTGGTGACTTTACTGCTGTAGACGCCATTACTTTTGAAGTTAAAAAAGGTGAAATATTTGGTTTTTTAGGAGCAAATGGAGCCGGTAAAACAACTGCTATGAAGATGCTAATTGGCATTTCAATTCCAACTTCCGGTGAAGCAAGCGTTGCTGGTTTTGATGTTTATAAAAACCCTGATGATATTAAAAAAAATATTGGCTATATGAGTCAGAAATTTGCTCTATATGATGATTTAACCGTTAAAGAAAATATTACATTTTATGGTGGAATTTATGGATTATCTCGAGAGCGAATCAAAGAAAAAAGATGCCAATTAGTTGAAGAATTGGGCTTGCAAAATGTTGTTAATGAATTAGTAAGTTCTTTGCCTTTAGGGTGGAAGCAAAAATTAGCATTTTCGGTTGCATTATTACATGAACCTAAAATTATTTTTTTAGACGAACCAACTGGTGGTGTTGACCCAATTACCAGACGTCAATTTTGGGAAATGATCTACAAAGCAGCCAATGGAGGAACAACTGTTTTTGTTACTACACACTATATGGATGAGGCTGAGTATTGTGATCGAGTTTCCATAATGGTTGACGGAAAAATTGAAGCGTTAGACACTCCTAAAAATTTGAAAGAACAATTCAAAGCAGAAACTATGAATGATGTGTTTTTAATATTAGCCAGAGGATGAAAAGATTTATTGGCTTTATAAAAAAAGAGTTTTACCATATTTTTAGAGATAGACGTACCTTGTTTATTCTTTTTGGTATGCCTATTGTTCAGATCATGCTTTTTGGCTTTGCAATCACTAATGAAATTAACAATGTTGATATTGCAATTCTAGATAAATCTAAAGATGTTACTACACAAGAAATTATTAATAAAATTTCTTCTTCGAAGTATTTTAGTATCAAACAAATAATAGAGAATGAAACGGAAATTGAAGCTGTTTTTAAAAAAGGAAAAGTAAAAGCTGTTTTAGTCTTTGAAAAAGCATTTAGCAAAAAACTAATCAAAGAAAATAATGCTACTGTTCAAATAATAACAGATGCTACAGATCCGAATACAGCAAATAATATAACAAATTTTGTAAGTTCAATCTTATTAAAATACCAACAAGAAATCAATAAAGATTTAAAAATTCCTTATCAAATTGTTCCCGAAACACGTATGGTTTATAACCAAGAATTAAAAAGTGTTTTTATGTTTGTTCCAGGTGTAATGACTATTATTTTAATGTTAGTTTCTGCTATGATGACCTCTATTTCAATCACTAAAGAAAAAGAGTTAGGTACCATGGAAATCTTATTGGTATCGCCATTAAAACCATTTCAGGTAATTATTGGTAAGGTCGTACCCTATATTTTCTTATCCATAATCAATGCTGTTGTTATTATATTACTGAGTATTTTTATTTTTAAAATGCCTGTTCAAGGTAGTTTGTTTTTGTTAGGAGCAGAAAGTGTTTTATTTATTATCAATGCATTGTCTTTGGGAATATTAATATCAACAGTATCTGAAACGCAACAAACTGCAATGATGATATCTTTAATGGGATTATTACTTCCCGTAATTTTATTATCCGGTTTTATTTTTCCAATAAGCAGTATGCCAAATATTTTACAAGTAATCAGTAATGTGATACCTGCAACATGGTATATTATTATCTTAAAAGGCATTATGCTTAAAGGTGTAGGATTAACATTTCTATGGAAAGAAACCCTAATCTTATTGGGGATGACAGTGTTATTTATAGCACTAAGTATTAAAAAATATAAGATACGATTGGAATAAAAAGAAAGATTCACATTTTCATGGGAATGACATCTAAAATAAATATATTTTGAAAACAATAGGTTACATCATACAAAAAGAGTTTAAGCAGATCTTTAGAAATAAGGCGATGCTTCCCATAATTTTTGTTTTGCCTATAATACAGTTAATCATACTTTCAAGTGCAGCAACTTTTGAAGTAAAGAATATTGCATTTTCTTTTGTTGATCATGATAGAACATCCTTTTCAAGAGAGTTGATTAATAAATTTGAAGCATCTACTTTCTTTAATGTAATAACGGAATTTCCGTCAGAAAAGATTGCAAGTTCGGCAATGTTAAAAGGTGAAGTTGATGTAATTTTGGAAATTCCTCAGTATTTTGAACGCGATCTTTTAAAAAATAGAAAAACAAATTTATTAGTAATTATCAATGCCATTGATGGTGCTGCTGCAGGAGTTGAAAATGTGTACATCAATCAAATTGTACGAAGTTTTAATATAAATGCACAAACAGATTTAATGCAAGCTTCTGATAAAAAAAATATTCCCAAAAACATTATAAGCATTCCTTCCTTTTGGTATAATAAAACCTTGAATTATAAAACGTTTATGGTACCTGGAATTCTGGTTATATTAGTTACTATGATCACTTTATTTCTATCAGGTATGAATATTGTACGTGAAAAAGAAATTGGTACATTAGAACAAATGAACGTAACACCCATAAAAAAACACCAGTTTATTATAGGTAAATTATTTCCATTTTGGGTATTGGGGATGGTGCTGTTAACCGTTGGTTTAATCATTGCAAGAGTTCTGTTTAACGTACCTATGGTTGGTAGCTTAGCTTTAATGTATTTATATACTTCCGTTTATATTTTGGTAATTCTAGGTATGGGATTGTTTATTTCTAATTTTACCGACACCCAACAACAAGCTATGTTTATTGCATGGTTTTTTGTTGTGATCTTTATTTTAATGAGCGGACTTTTTACACCTATTGAAAGTATGCCAGAATGGGCTCAATTTTTAACTGAATTTAATCCAGTAAAATATTATGTAGAAGTTATGCGTATGGTAATGCTTAAGGGTTCAAGTTTTATTGACATTTTACCTCAATTTTTAAAAACCTCTATATATGCTATTATTATGAATGGTTTAGCGGTTTGGAGTTATAAAAAAACAAATTAAAAATTTGTACCCATGAAAAAAATATTCATACTGTTTATTGCAGTTATTTTGATGTCTTTTAATTTTCCTGTCAATGAAGAAACATATTCTTTGACAATAAAGGTCAAAGACTTAAGAAATTCAAAAGGCGTAGTTCAGTTCGCAGTATATAACAAAGATGGCTCTATACCTGATGAAAAATATAAGAAATATTACAAAAAAGATGTTTCAACTATTAAAAATAATACATCAACTATA
>JAUWUU010000160.1 GCA_030617765.1 Flavobacteriia bacterium
AAGAAATTAATACAATCAAAGAGTTGGCAACAACTGAAGGTATTATAATTGATCCTGTGTATACCGGAAGAGCTTTTAATGGCATGTTGGATCATTTAAATAAAAAAAAGCTAAAACCCGATTCTAATATTCTTTTTTGGCATACTGGAGGTTTTCCGTCAATTTTTAATTATTCTGAGAAACTAAAATAATATTCTGTTTTAATCATTTTTAAATAAATCTAATTTTAATATTTATGAAAATAAGTTCTGCTAAATTTGTTATCAGCAATACGGATGTTACAAAATGTCCCAAAGAAAATCTTCCCGAATATGCTTTTATTGGTCGATCAAATGTTGGGAAATCATCTTTGATCAATATGCTTACGGGTAATAAAAGTTTGGCTAAAATTTCAGGAAGGCCTGGCAAAACACAGCTGATAAATCACTTTATTATTAATGATATTTGGTATTTAGTAGATCTACCCGGATATGGCTATGCTAAGGTTTCCAAAAACTTACGTCAAAAATTTCAAAGTTTTATTCAAGATTACTTTTTAAAACGACAGCAATTGGTTTGTACTTTTGTACTTGTAGATTCCCGCCATGAACCTCAAAAGATCGATTTAGAATTTATGGAATTCTTGGGCGAAAACGGCATTCCATTTTGCATTGTCTTTACAAAAACCGACAAATTAAGAAAACATATTTTGAAAAAAAATATTGATACTTACCAAAAAATAATGTTAAAAACCTGGGAGGTTATGCCTCAATATTTTATTACTTCATCCATTGATAAAACAGGAAAAGATCAAATATTAGATTTTATAGGCAATGTAAATGAAAATCTAAATTTAAATTAGTCACTGCCTTTTTATTAATTTCTTCTTCCCATTCCCCTACCCATTCCTTTCTGATTTCCTCGATGCATCCCTCTTTCATGGCCTCCAAACCATTCTGGTTCTTCAAGTTTATTTTCAAATATATAAGTAGCTATTTTTTTAACATCTTCTTTCTTAAAATTTTGTTTTGGCATTACATTAAACTCCATAACAGCACCTCTCATTATTGCATTGTCTTCAGACGGATTTAATGTCCACTTTGAAACAGCCCCAACAAAACTTTCTTTGGTATCATACAATCTCAAATATCGTTTTTTAATAGCTGCCATAGGTGGGGCAATCAGATTATCATGCGATGCAGAATTTGGATTATGGCAAGCATAACAATTGGTTTTAATCAGATCATACTCATTTGAATCTTGAACTACCTGCTTATTTATTATACTTTTATCGACTATTAATTCTGTGTGTTTTTCTTCTTTGCAACTTATCATCAATAATAATATTGAAAATAGAAATAATAAATTATTTTTCATAATATCTTGAATTTTATCTTTAAAAATTGCATTTTTCATTAGTTGAATTAATTATTGAATCAAATTCTTCTATAGAAATAAATTGAGGTTTGTAATCAAGTCCTAGATTTATTAAATTATTTGTATATGCCCTCATATGATTCCTAGAACCGCAATTTAATAGTTGATACATTTCTATCATATCCTGATGATCTGCATTAGAAATAAAATTATTTAAATCATTAATATCAAGATCCTCTACAGTAGCACCAACAATTAGTGCATTTTCTAATGAAATTTTTGATAAATCTACCAAATCATCATAAAGTTGTTGTAATTCATGGTTAGAGAATTTCCCTCTTTCATCAAAAGACAGGTCTTCAATATTATATTTTTTAATAATTACTGAAACACTGTTCATATGAGATTGTTCGCTATTAGCGATATTTTTAAAAATATTTTGAGCATATAGATCGTAAGAGAACAAATAAACATCTCTTGCCAATTTTTCTTCCTCTTTTAAAAATTGTAAATCATCAATTTCTTGTTTTGACAGAGATTCATCAATTTCAACTGAATCACTGTTATCAGAACAGCTCAATAATAAAGCTATAGTAATCAAGTATATTAAATTTTTCATAAATTAAATATTTTTATTTGATTATAAGACAGTAAAAGAACAGAATAGTTTAATTGAATAATTCTTTGATTATGCTACTTTAGTTACATTTATATTGTTTTTTAAATCATCTTTAAAGCTTTAATAAATTTGTATTTTTACAACCTTTATGTTTTCATATGTACAGCACTAAAGATAATTTACAAATCCTCTTTGAAGACAATCACTTAGTGATTGTCAACAAACGTGTTGGAGATATTGTTCAAGGTGATAAAACAGGTGACAAACCATTAAGCGAAGTCGTAAAAGAGTATATTGCTGAAAAATATAACAAACCCGGTAAAGTTTTTTTAGGCGTTGTACATCGATTAGACCGACCAACCAGTGGAATTGTAATTTTTGCAAAAACATCAAAAGCTTTAGAGCGATTGAATAAAATGCTTCGCGAAAAGACTATAAAAAAAACTTATTGGGCAGTCGTTAAAAATTCACCTTCTAAAGATTCAGATACGCTGATTCATTATCTTAAAAAGAATCCCAAGAATAATAAATCAACTGCGTTTCCAAAAGAAACTAAAGATAGTAAAAGAGCAGTTCTACATTATAAGATCATCAACAAAAGTGACAACTATACTTTATTAGAAATTGATTTGGAAACAGGGCGTCATCATCAAATAAGAAGTCAGTTAGCAAAAATCGGTTGCCCAATAAAAGGTGATCTAAAATATGGATTTAACCGAAGCAATAAAAATGGTGGAATTCATCTACATGCAAGAAAAATAGAGTTTACACACCCGGTTAAAAAAGAAATTATTTCTTTTATTGCACCTGTTCCTCAAGATATTGTTTGGGAAGTATTGACAAACTAATTCTGCTATTTTTTTAAAAAACTGGTATAAAATAAAATCTCGAAGAGTTGCAGTAACTCTCCGAGATTTAAACTATTTTTAAATAAACCTAAAATGGTTATTTTTAACTATTCAATAATATTTATACATCATCATTACTGTGATCATTTCCCTCCATACCTGGCATTGTTGGGCAAGATCCTACTGCAGCATGTGGAGTTATAAATGCATCTGTACCATCATCATTAACTGGCCATGGAAGATTCTCAAATTTATAATAACTAACTCCTTTATATAAAACAGCTTGATATACCTCTGATGAATGATCTTCTCCTATAGTTTCTTCAATATACATTTTATTTTCTGAAAAAACATATTTAGGAACTCTTTGAGATCCAATATATAAATCTAACTGTACGGGAGCATTATCAAATTCAGCATTTATAAAATATTCAACATCAATAACACGCTTACCATCCTTCATTTTTCCGGTTATAACAACCTTGCCAACTTTCGTAGCACTATTTTCTTCACCGGCTAAATCTACATCACCATTGTCATCTAAAGGTGTGCAGGTCTCAGAATCTGCGACCAATAATAACTCATAAGTGTCTATTCCTTCTCCATAAAAATCATTAAATGCAAATCTGTTTGACCATAATTTAAATGAATCTACACCAGGAAATCTATCACCTGTATCTATACATGCATCTCCTCCTGCTTTTTCATCCTGATAATTATAACCAAAACTACAATAGCAGTCAGCACAACAAACTGTTGAATAATCAATATAATAAAACCATCCTTGACCCCAATGTATTTCAGGACCGGCAAAAGCAGTTTCTGATGCTTTATCTGCAGTAGGTTTAACATTAGCATGTACCGATACGAAAAACTGATGAGGTGTACAATCGTCAGATGGGTTAATACCTAAGCTTTCATAAGAAAACACGTAAGTAACTTCTGTTCCAGCACCTCCTTCTTCATGAGTTTGAACTTTAAGACCAGGGGTATGTTGAGGATTTGGTTTAACAGTCGGCGCTGTCTTATCAATCCAAATGTATAAATTATCACCTGGACCAAAACCATATTCAGAATAGGTGGTAACATACAAATTCATGTCATCATTACTAACAATAACATGTCCTGCATTCATATGCTGTCCAGCCCATAATGTTTCTTTTTGCATTCCACAAATAGATTCCATTTGGTCAAATGACTTATTTAAAGTTTCAAATACTTCAAATTCAGTAGCCTCCGGATCTGTAGGATCGATT
>JAUWUU010000006.1 GCA_030617765.1 Flavobacteriia bacterium
CCAAAATCCTTATCAAATCCTTTGTCAGCAATATAATCTTTAGCTTTTTCACTTAAAGACAATTTATATCCTAGATCAGAAATTCTAGATAATAATTTTTCTAATTCAATATCAATAATGGCATGAATATCTTTCCTTTCTAAAGGATTAAATATAATAACATCATCAATTCTATTTAAGAACTCAGGAGCAAAAGTTTTTTTCAAAGCGTTTTCAATAATACTTTTTGCATTTGATTCAACTTGAGATTTTTTAGCAGCTGTACCAAACCCAACGCCTTGCCCGAAATCTTTTAGCTGACGTGATCCAATGTTTGAAGTCATTATTAGAACGGTATGTCTAAAATTGATCTTTCTACCCAAACTATCTGTTATATAGCCATCATCTAAAATTTGAAGCAACATATTAAATACATCAGGATGCGCTTTTTCAATTTCATCTAATAATACAACTGCATAAGGTTTTCTGCGAATCTTTTCGGTTAATTGCCCACCTTCTTCATAACCCACATAACCCGGAGGTGCACCGATCAAGCGAGAGATGGCAAATTTTTCCATGTATTCGCTCATATCAATTCTTACCAAAGCGTCAGAACTGTCAAACAGTTCGGTGGCCAATACTTTTGCCAATTGTGTTTTACCAACACCGGTTTGGCCTAAAAAGATAAAAGAACCGATAGGCTTATCAGGATCTTTTAAACCAACCCTGTTGCGCTGTATAGCTTTAACAACTTTGCTTACTGCTTCATCCTGGCCAATTATTTTTCCTTTGATCAAATTAGGAAGATCTCTTAAACGTTCACTTTCAGCTTCAGCTATTCTGTTCACAGGAATTCCTGTCATCATACTTACTACCTCAGCAACATTTTCTTCGGTAACAGTTTCTTTATGTAATTTTGATTTTTCTTCCCATTCTAATTGAGCCAGTTCGAGTTCTTTTTCCAATCTTTTTTCATCATCGCGCAATTTGGCGGCTTCTTCATATTTCTGACTTCTAACAACTTTATTTTTAAGCTTGGTAACCTCTTCTAAATTCTTTTCAAGTTCAAGTATTTGTTTTGGTACTACGATATTTGTTATATGAATTCTCGAACCTGCTTCGTCAAGAGCATCAATAGCTTTATCGGGTAAATACCGCTCAGTCATATACCTGTCGGTTAGTTTAACACATGCTTTAATGGCATCATCTGTATAAGTTACATTGTGATGATCTTCATATTTATTTTTAATATTCGTTAATATTTCAATGGTCTCATCAACAGAAGTCGGTTCGATAATTACTTTTTGAAAACGACGTTCTAAAGCACCATCTTTTTCGATATGTTGACGATATTCATCCAGCGTTGTTGCTCCAATACATTGAATGTCTCCCCTTGCCAGTGCTGGTTTAAACATATTTGAAGCGTCTAAAGATCCTGTAGCGCCACCTGCACCAACAATGGTGTGTACTTCATCAATGAATAAAATGATATCATCATTTTTTTCCAGTTCATTCATTAAAGCTTTCATTCGTTCTTCAAACTGACCACGGTATTTTGTACCTGCAACCAAACTGGCAAGATCTAATGAAACAATCCTTTTATTAAATAAAATCCTTGAAACTTTACGTTCGATGATACGCAATGCCAAACCTTCTGCAATGGCAGATTTCCCAACACCTGGTTCACCAATCAAAACAGGATTATTTTTTTTACGACGACTTAAAATTTGAGAGATGCGTTCAATTTCTTTCTTTCTCCCCACAACAGGATCCAGTTTGCCATTTTCAGCGAGTAAAGTAAGATCACGGCCAAAATTATCTAAAACTGGCGTTTTAGTTTTTTTGCCCATTTTACTTTTAGGTGGACCTTCAAAAGGATTTTTTTTAGGTTCACTGTACTCTTCCTGATGAGGTGTATCAGCTCTGGGTTCTTCACTGCTATCAGAATCGACAAACAAATCTTTAAAAACTTCTTTTACATCTTCGTAAAAAATATCAAACTTGTGTAAGATCTGTGTTGTTGGGTCATTCTCATTTCTTAAGATACAAAGTAATAGATGTGCAGTACTAATACTATCACTTTTATATAACTTTGCTTCTAAAAAGGTAGTTTTTAAAGCTTTTTCAGCTTGTTTTGTAAGATGTAAACTTTTTTTAGTACTTATATTGTCAATGTTAGAAATTGGATTTAACAACTCAATTTTTCTACGCAGTTCAGTGAAATTTATTTCAAAAGAACTTAAAATGTCATAAGCATCACCATTTGCTTTTCGCAAAAGGCCCAACATTAAGTGTTCTGTTCCTATAAATTCATGACCTAACCGTAAAGCTTCTTCTTTACTATAAGCTATAACATCCTTTACTTTTGGTGAAAAATTATCGTCCATTTATATTGTATTTATGTTGTAAATTTAGTAGAATTTTTCATTAATTCATTACAAAAGTTATTAGCATATTTAATTAACTTACTAAGTTGCTAAAAAAGAAGCTTTTATACTATCGATTTTGTTGATAAATTATGTTAATAAATGTTGCTCTGAGGCTTTATAAAACATAGAATAATTGTATATTGCTGCTTCTTAAAAAAAGATATAAAAATACAATCTAAAATATGGCAGATAACGATAATATAATTCCTATTAATATAGAAGATGAAATGAAGTCAGCATACATTGATTATTCAATGTCTGTTATTGTTTCTCGTGCTTTACCAGATGTAAGAGATGGACTAAAGCCTGTTCATCGTAGAGTTTTGTTTGGAATGCATGAACTAGGAATAAAAGCTACAGGAGCTCATAAAAAATCAGCCAGAGTAGTGGGAGAGGTTTTAGGTAAGTATCATCCACATGGTGATACATCGGTTTATGATGCCATGGTTAGAATGGCGCAGGATTGGAGTATGCGTTATGAATTGGTTGAAGGTCAGGGAAATTTTGGTTCTCCTGATGGAGATAGACCTGCTGCGATGCGTTATACAGAGGTACGAATGCAAAAGATCTCTGAAGATATGCTAGCTGATATTGACAAAGATACAGTAGATCATCGCTTAAATTTTGACGATACATTGAAAGAACCTGTAGTGTTACCAACACGTATACCTAGCTTGCTTGTTAATGGAGCATCAGGAATAGCGGTTGGTATGGCAACAAATATGGCTCCTCATAATCTGTCAGAAGTAATTGATGGTACTATTGCTTATATCGATAATCATGATATTGAGATTGCTGAATTAATGCAATATATCAAAGCACCTGATTTTCCTACCGGAGGCACAATCTATGGTTATGAAGGAGTAAAAGATGCTTTCTTAACTGGAAAAGGGCGAATTGTAATGCGTGCCAAATCCAATTTTGAAGATGTAAATGGTCGTGAATGTATCATTGTAACAGAATTGCCATATCAGGTAAATGGAGCTGATCTAATGAAGAAAACAGCTGATCTAATCAATGATAAAAAGATAGATGGTATTTCAAATATTCGTGACGAAACGAGTAGAAAAGGCAGAAGATTGGTTTACGTACTCAAAAGAGATGCAATACCAAATATAGTATTAAATAAACTATACAAATACACTGCTTTACAAACCTCATTTAGTGTAAATAACATTGCTTTGGTTAATGGTAAACCAGAGATGTTAAACCTAAAAGATCTAATCAAATATTTTGTAGAACACCGCCATGAAGTTGTTGTTCGTCGTACAGAATTTGAGTTGAAAAAGGCGGAAGCACGTGCTCATATTTTAGAGGGTTTGATCATAGCAAGCGATAACATTGATGAAGTTATTGCATTGATCAGGGCGTCGAGTAATGCAGATGAAGCAAGAGAAAAATTAATGGTAAGGTTTGAACTAACTGAAATTCAAGCAAGAGCTATTGTTGAAATGCGTTTAAGACAATTAACTGGTCTGGAACAAGATAAACTTAGATTTGAGTATGAAGAAATCTCAAAATTAATTGAGAATCTAAAAGAAATTCTGGCTAGTAAAGATCGTAGAATGACCATCATCAAAGAAGAATTATTAAAAATTAAAGAAAAATATGGTGATGAAAGGAGATCAGTAATTGAGTATGCCGGAGGTGATATGAGTATTGAAGATATGATACCTGATTCTAATGTTGTAGTAACTATTTCACACGCTGGCTATATAAAACGTACAGATCTTTCAGAATACAAAATTCAAAATAGAGGAGGAAGAGGGCAAAAAGGTGTTGCTACTCGAAACGAAGATTTCTTAGAGCATCTTTTTGTAGCTACAAACCATCAGTATATGTTGTTCTTTACGCAAAAAGGGAAAGTTTTCTGGATGCGCGTTTATGAAATTCCTGAAGGAAATAAAACATCAAAAGGAAGGGCTATTCAAAATCTGATCAATATTGAAAATGATGATAAAGTAAAAGCATTTTTGGTGACCAAAGATCTTAAGGATGAGGATTATGTAAATAATAATTACGTAGTGATGGTTACAAAAAACGGACAAACTAAAAAAACTTCCTTAGAACAATATTCACGACCAAGAACGAATGGTATCAATGCAATCACCATTAAAGAAGGAGATGAATTATTAGAAGCAAAATTAACAGACGGTAATAGTCAGATCATGATTGCAGTTAAATCGGGTAAAGCTATTCGTTTTGAAGAAAGCAAAACACGCCCGATGGGAAGAAATGCATCCGGAGTAAGAGGAATTCGATTAAAAGATGATCAGGATGAAGTAATTGGTATGGTTGCAATACCAGATAATGAGAGCGATGTTTTGGTTGTATCGTCTAAAGGTTATGGAAAGCGTTCTAGTTTAGACGATTATCGAATTACAAATAGAGGAGGAAAAGGCGTTAAAACTATCAATATTACTGAAAAAACCGGAACTTTAGTTGCCATTAAAAATGTAACTGATAAAGATGATCTAATGATCATCAATAAATCAGGAATCACTATTAGGATGGCAGTTTCTGATCTAAGAGTAATGGGAAGGGCTACACAAGGCGTTAAACTGATCAATATTAAAGAAAATGACTCTATAGCTGCAGTTGCTAAAGTAATGCATGAAGAAGATGAAGTTAATGATCTGTCAGAATCAGGAGAAGAAATAAAACCTGATGAAAGTCATGAAAATGATGAACAAATTTCATAATTTTGCAAAAATTTTTAACATATAATATATTTAATTAATTCCAAGATGAAAAAACAATTATTAGTGTTGTTCGCATTTTTTTTAAGTGTAGCAACATTTGCTCAAAAAAATGAGTTGAAAGCTGCTGAAAAAGCAATTAAGAAAAATGATTATGCAACTGCACAAGCCTCTATAAAACAGGCAAAACCATTAATTGAAATTGCTGATGATAAAACTAAAGCAAAGTTTTATTACTTACACGCAATGACCTGTACAGAAATGTCAAAATCAAATCCTGCGCTTTATCCAAATGCAGCTGAAGCATATAACAATCTTTTTGAAATTGAAAAGAAAATGGGTTCAACAAAATATACAGAATTAGCTGAGCCAAAGTTAAATGTATTAATTAGTGATGTATCAGCTAAAGGAATAAAATCATATCAAGATAAAGATTATGCTAATGCTAAAGATGAATTGTATCAGGTTTATTTGTTAAGTCCACGTGATACTGCCTATTTAGAATATGCTGCAAATTCTGCCTATTTAGCAAAAGATTATGAGGGAGCATTAAACTATTTTACTCAATTAAAAGATGTTGGATATACCGGTATTATAACTGAATATTCAGCAAAGAATACTGAAACCGGTGAAAAAGAAGTATTTTCTTCAAAAGAACAAAGTGATTTGATGAGAAAATCAAAATCATATTCTGATTTTAAAACAACTACATCTGAATCAAAAAAACCTGCTGTAATTAAGAACATTGCATTCTCACATATTGAATTAGGAGATACTGATAAGGCTTTGGCTGCTGTTAAAGATGCAAGGAAGATTGACCCTGAAGATGTTGGATTGATCTTAACTGAAGCTAACTTACATATTAAATTGGAGAATAAAGATGAGTTTGCCAGATTGATGAAAGAAGCAATTGAATTAGATCCAAATAACCCAACCTTATATTATAATTTAGGTGTGATAAGTGCAGAACAAGGTGATGTTGAAAAAGCTAAAGAATATTATAGAAAAGCTATTGAAATAAATCCTGACTATACTGATGCATATGTAAATTTAGGATCTGCTATATTAGAGGATGATAAGAAGTTGGTTGAAGAAATGAATGAAAATTTAAATGATTTTGATAAGTATGATAAAATCAAGGCTAAGCAAGTAGTGCTATACAAAGAAGCAATTCCTGTTTATGAAAAAGCTTATGAACTAAAACCTGATGATATTGATACTGTAAGAGTATTAATGAGTTTATATGAAAATGCCGAAATGGATGCTAAGTTTTCTGATATGAAAAAGGTTTATGATTCTATGAAATAGAATTAAATATTTATAATTTTTTAAAAGTCTGTCATATTTGGCAGACTTTTTTTATTCATTAATATTGAGATAATAAATATTACCCCCAATTCCTTTAAATTTTTCATCAGTATAAATTAAAACAGAATCATTATAAAAAGTGATTGCTTCTTTTTGTGTAACAATGCCTAAATCAATTTCTTTGACTTTTCCTGAAAAAAAATCATCACCTTCCCAATCTTCAAATAGCCAAATCTTATTAGAGCTCAACAGTGCCAATTGATCTCTTTTATTATTGAGAGCAGCAGAAGTAACCCAACATAAATATTTATTACTAGTGCAAGTATTGAATTTGCTGATATATTTAGCTTTATAATTTGCAGCATTTTGCCCCATTTTATATAAATGAGTAAAGCCATCAAATGGATTTGTTCTGTTTTTTGTAAATAGATACAATTGGTTTTTATAATAAACAAAAGCTTCTAAATCAAAAATTTTTGTAGAATCTGTTTCAGGAAAAGAAAATTGATCTTCAAATTTAAATTTAATTATTTCAGCAGTAGTTTGTTCAGACCTAATATCAACTGGGTTTTCAATTTTGTATATGGTCAAATCTCTTCGATGATTTTTGTTATTTCCAAAATCACCTATAAAAAAATGACCAAAACCATTTTGTGTCATATCTTCCCAATCAATATTTTTAGCATTTGTAATTGAAATAGTTTTTGTAATATTTCCTAAACTATCAATTCTATATAATTCTGGTGGATTTCCACTATCATTTATTCCCCATAGATTACCATCTTTATCAAATTCAATACCTGAAATTTCATTTAAATCAGATTCAATAGAAACTATTTTATTTTTGAAAGATTTATAAAAAAAAGATAAACTAAAGATTAGTAGAATAGTAAGTATTGAAAATATTATTTTATAGTTCCTAGACATTTAATTATTTCATTTTTTTGATCTTAAAATAAAACCACAAATAAATATACCTTATATAGAGTATGACTAAGATTGGAATTAATGCAATTGAAAATATTTGAACTTTAAATATCCATAAGGTTACCAATATATCTAATAATATCAATAATGCAATTATATAATAATAAGTCATTTTTTGGTTTTTTGTAACCAAAAATGCAAAGATAAGATTAGGGGCAAAAGCCCATAAAAAGTTATAATTATCTTTCGTTGTAGAATGATCGGTTGCAAACCAGAGAAGTAGTACTACTACTCCTGTTACTCCGGTTACTATAAAAATAGTATAATCCAATATTTTATTACGAGATCTGTTTTTTAAATCACGATAAGTTAACCATAGTACAAGTAAAGCCAAGAGGCTAAATACGATAAGTGGTGTAAAAAAAGTTTTTGGAGAATGCTCTTTAAAATCCAATAAAATTTTTTCTGTACGTTTTATTATAGGTTCTTCACTACCATTTCGATTAATCTTTACATTTTCAAGTGCTTTAAATACATAATCAGGCAAGAACATATATTCTTTTGCTGTAGCTTTTCTATCAATTACGGAGCCCAATGCCAGATCAATCCCAAAATCACTCCATGGCAAATCTCCTAAATATTTTTGAATAAGATTTCTATGAGTAAGATTGCTTTTATCAAAATTATTATCAAAAATTATCTTATCATTTAACGTATTTTCTAGGACATCGTAAATTCTGGTAGAACAATTATCATAAAAAAAGTCGTATTTATAAGCTCTATTCTCAGGCTTGGCATTGTTTTCTAAAAATTCATAAACAGTTTGCTTTTCCTTTTCTGTTAGATCTAATACTTGCCCTTCTACCCATCTATTTTCATAATGATATGTCCGTAAAAAATTCGCAAAACTATAGGCTCTCAATTCGTATAGAAGTTTCCCCTGAGTAAATTTCAAATAAAAATTTTCAGTATTAAAATTAAAAGTACCGTAGTTATATACACGATCTAATTTATTATTGATATCATAGACTCTAAAGGCACTATGGCCAAATGTTGAATATAATTCTTCACCGGAGCCACATGTAATTACTGTGATTTCTGCTTTAGGAGATAGTTTAATTGTTTGTGCATTTAAAAAAATGGGAAACAGTAATAGGAATAATATTTTTTTCAATGTTTTAATTTTTTATTAAAGGTATTTATTTTTAGATATCTGCAAGGGTTTTATCTCGTAGATTACACAGATCTTTCATTTAATTATTTTATCTAAAATAGCTAAGATCAACTTTTACTGAAAATATATTTGAAAATAATGTTCCATTAGCGCCGCCAATATTGGCTAAAGCATAATCAACCTGAACGCCCTTATACCTAAAGCCAACTCCAAAATTGGGTTCAATTGATAAAGATTTACTTTCATCAAATTCTGTATATTGTTGTAAATTATTGATGCCACCACGTAAATAAACCATTTTTAAATAATCAATTTGAAATCCTATTGCGGGATCAATACTTAAAAATGAAGTAGATATAAGATCATTGGTTTCTGAAAAACGCATATTTAAGTCAATTTCGGTAAGGATATTAAAATCTCTAAAAACCATAAAAGATTTTGCAACACCAAACTGAACTTTTGGTTTGGTCAGTTCTAATGCTTCAGGATTCTCATTATTCTCACCGGGAATGGCATTTTTTATTTTATCGTATTCACCCTGATCAATGCTCCAGGCATTGAAAGTTGTTGTAATATCTCTCATCATCAAACCAAATTTCCATTCACTTTTAGTTTGATATTGCAATGCTGCATCTAAGCCAAAACCCCATGAATTAGCAAAATCACCTATTTGTCTGTGAACAATTTTTCCATTAAATCCAATGTCAAAACCTTTTATCAGCATTTTTTTTGCATAACCAATGGTAAAGGCATAATCAACAGCCGAAAATAAACTGATATTATCATAATTAATATTTCCCTGACTATCGATTAATTCGGTTGTATTTAAGATATCGTCAACTCCAAACCTTATTAATGATACAGCAAAAGCACTTTCACTGTTAATGGGTTTTGCAAAACTTGCATAATCATATTTTCCAATACCCTGAAAATACTCAGCATGCATTAGAGCACCTTGATAATCATCAATATGTACCAATCCTGCCGGATTCCAATAAATTGCATTAACATCGTTGGTAGATGCAATTACTGCTTTACCCATACCAAAGGCTGCAGCATCAACACCAATATTCAAAAATTCATTTGAAAAACTGCGCAAAGCTTGTCCATAAAATATCTGGGTAAAAAGAAGAAATAGTACAATGTTTATTCTCAATTTCAATTGCTCGATTTTGTACAAATATACTTAAACGCTTTTACTTATAAATTGAAGAAATAGAATTTTAATCAAAAAGGAATTTTAGTTTTAAGAATGGATAAGAATGGTTTATTTTTTGCCAATCATTAAGCCATTAAAACGTAATATAAAGATATACAGTCTGTTACAAATAGTAGTGAGATTTTATGGTTTGTAAAAATCAGTTTGATAAATATGATTACAGTGTTATTCTAAATAGTATTATTAATAAATTGAACAATCCTATTTTCTAACCATAGGTCATTACTATTTGAGAAATTTGAATTAAAACCAACATGACCACCATATTTGGTTAATTCTAAATAAAAATTTGAATTTTTAGAAGCTTCTTTTATCGGATAACAGGATTTTGATAAAAAAGGATCATCAACGGCAGTAATTAATAAAGTTGGAATTTTAATATTTGTAATGAATTGTTTACTGCTACTTTTTTTCCAGTAATCATAAGCATCTATAAAACCGTGAGCCGGTGCAGTATATAGATTGTCAAATTCGTATAAATTCTTTACTTTTTCAATTTCATCTTTATTTAAAAATGAATTCGGAAAACGTTGTGATTTAATCAATGTTTTACGTTTTAATGATCTAATAAATCGACGCATATAGATCTGATTCCCAAATTTTTCTAAAACTTCTGAAGAACCTTTTAGGTCGCAAGGAACAGATATTGTTACCGCAGATCTGATCTTTGTATTTGTTTTATAACCATTTTCACCTAAATATTTAAGTATTTGATTCCCACCAAGGCTAAATCCTGTTAAATAATAATAATCATAATTATTATGATCTTCTAAATAAGAGAGTACAGCTGCCAGATCATCTGTCTTTCCACTGTGATATGAGCTTAGTAAATGATTTGTTTCTCCACTGCAACCTCTTAAATTTATTGCCACTACATCAAAGTTGTTAGAATTCAATGTTGTAGTTAAGGATTTTACATAAGTTGAAGAAGAACTACCTTCGAGACCGTGAATGACGATAACAATTTTTTTAGAATTTGTTATTGAAAAGTCTAGATCTAAAAAATCCCCATCATCAGTTTCTATTCTTTTTCTTTTATATGTTACATTGGTATGATGAAATAAGTTTCGATAAACCGTATTAAAATGTTTATTTTTAAAAAAATAAAAAGGCTTGTAAGTTGAGTTTTCAATGATCATTTAATAAAGGTGCTAATATTTACTCGTGAAATTAAGTTTTAATAACCCCTCTTTTACTTCAGGGCACGACATAAATAGATCCCATAAAAGACCCGTGCGATAATTTTCAATCATGATAATTATAGGTCCCTGATCAATTGCTAAATAATTATTTGAATACCAATTTTCAGATTCATTAAAAGCGTCGTAAAAACCATATTCTCCCCAAAGTTTTCCATCAAAATCATAATAAAAATGGCGTAAAGCTTCCATTGAAAATTCGGGTGTATAAGGGAATGAGGATAAAGCAGCAGTAGGAGAGATAACACCCAGATCATTTGTTGGACTATGAGCGGAATAACCTTTATGATTATCACTGGCTGTTAATCCCCAACAGTTTTTGCCATATCCCAAATAATTTTTAGGATTATTCAAACAATATTCTCTATTAACAAGAGTGTGATGAAGATTTTGTTCCCAATAATCAGCATAATTATCGCTTAATCCATTCGGGTTTAAACCCAAAAAAGAATAATGTGTAAAGAATAAGGGACCACCAAAATCTGGACCTAAAGGTAAATTCCATTTTTGATAATAAGTATTTCCATTTACAAAATTGTTACCTGAAGTCCATCCCTTATGGTAAACAGTTTCATTTATTGGGTGGGTTTTAGATGAAAAAGCCAAAACATAAGTAATCAAGGCCTCATTATAACCTTTTATTTCATGATTTATTTGCCATTCATAATTTGGTGACCAGTGCCAGATTAAAACATCTTTTCCACTTGTGTACCAGTCCCATTCAACTTCATTCCAAAGCTTATTTATTTTTTCTCGTAATGAATTTTCATCAATATTATTTTCATCAAAATATTGGCGTGCAGTTAATAGGCCCTGTATCATAAAAGAAGTTTCAACAATATCTCCACCATCATCTTCTGTAAAGAAAGGTCTTACTTTACCGGTATTCCCGTTATACCAATGCGGAAAAGCACCGTGAAAACGATCTCCTTGCAATAAGAAATCCGTTATTTTATGTAGTCTTTCTAAAGCTTGTGCCCTTGTAATTATGTTTCTTTCTACTCCTACAATTATTGCCATTACTCCAAATCCACTTCCTCCTGAAGTTACAATATTTGGAGCTTCTCCATTATAGGCATCGAGATTAGATCTTTCTAATGCCATACTACTTTTTGTATGTGCAAAATCCCAAAAATATTTAAATGTATTTTTTTGAACAAGATCTAGCAATTCATTATCAGAAAGCTTTTCAGGAGAAATATTATCATTATTTTGTGAACAGGATTGTGTTGTATTAAAAATAATTAAACTTATGAAGGAGATAAAAAAGATATTAATTTTCATATATATTATTTTTTTTAAAATTACGGTATTTAATTTTAAATGAATAGTTATGAGAGATATTAGTGGACATTCTAATCGTTAAATTTTAATGATCTTTTTTTATTTAACAAATTATATTTTTTTATTTGAAGAAGTAAGTAAATAGATTATATTTGCATCCGAATTAACCCTAAGGTAATTCTTTACTAATAAATGGTGGTTGTAGCTCAGTTGGTTAGAGCGCTAGATTGTGGTTCTAGAGGTCGCCGGTTCGATTCCGGTCTTCCACCCAAAAATTAAAAAACATCCGTCAAAGACGGATGTTTTTTGTTTAGTTACATTTTTAATTCTGCAGGAACTTCACCTGTAAGTGAATTTAAATAAGCAAGGACAGCTTTCATCTCTTGGTCAGAAAGGTCAATATTCAGTTGAACTTTTGCCATAATTTTTACGGCTTCATCTAATTCTTTGACACTGCCATCATGAAAATAAGGATAAGTTTTTGAAACATTTCTCAAAGAAGGTGATTTAAAAATATATTTATCTGCTTCATTTTTAGTTGCTTCAAATTTACCTTCATCAATCTTTTTACTTTTTGTATGATTCCAATAATCATCAAAAACACCAAACTTTTGATAAATATTTCCACCAAGTGCATTTCCGCTGTGACATGCAATACACCCTTTATCAATAAATAATTGAAGTCCTTCTTTTTCCTGATCATTTAAAGCAGCATTATTTCCAGCTAAATATTCATCAAATTTTGAAGGAGTAATCAATTTTCGTTCAAAAGCACCGATGGCTTTCTTCATATTATTATAAGTAATAGGTTCTTTATCTTCAGGAAATGCTTTGGCAAACATTTGTTGGTACTTTTCTACTTTTGATAATCTATCAACAACAGTTTTTTCATCAGGCATTCCCATTTCTACAGGGTTAAGAACTGGTCCGCCGGCTTGTGCTTCGACATCAGGTTCTCTACCATCCCAAAATTGAGCTATATGGAGGGCAGCATTTAATGTTGTAGGTGAATTTCTGGTGCCAAAAGTTCCTTCTTTGTCATCTGGGGAAGTTGAAAAATTATCAACACCATAAGTATCTAAATTATGGCAAGTATTACAACTTTGTGTTTGATTTTTTGATAAAATTTTATCAAAATAGAGAGATTTTCCAAGTACTACTTTTTCATCAGTTACAAGATTGTCTTTATTTTCAGCAAATTTAGGTAATTCACCAAAAATTCCTTTTGCCTTGGTTTGTAATGCAGTTAATTCAAGTTTACTTTTACTATTTTCTTTTATAACTTCTTTTTTTTCTTTATTACAAGAAGTAATAATACTCAAGATAATAGTTAAGATTATTAATTTTTTCATCATTTCATGTTTTTAAAATATACATATAAAAGTACAAAATTAATGAGAAATAAGATATGAAACATAAATTAATTATATTTTTAATAAAATAACAAAAAAAAGGAATTATTAGATTCAATCTAAAATTAAAATGAATATTTTTGTCGAAATTTTAAAATAAAATAAAAATGAAAAATATTTTAGTACTTATTGTAAGTTTATTGATATTGAACGTTGGTTTTGCTCAAAATGACAAATCTGAAACGATTGCAATAGAAAAACAAATTTTAAAATATTCTAGATTAAATAGTGACGCTTCTGTTTCGACAAATTCTTTGTATAGGCTAATTGCATTAGAAGGAGAAAATAGTACTTACAAAGATAGCTTAGCCTATGTTTATTATGCTACTCGAAAATATGCACCTTGCTTTATGGTTGCTACTGATGTTTTAAAAAGAAATCCTGAAAATATAAATATGCTTGAAATACAAGCAATTTCACTTGAAGCTTTAGGCGCTATAAATAAGGGAATAGAGTCATATGAAAAGCTTTTTACATTGACTAATAGTAATTTTCACGGTTATTCTTTGGCAAAATTACAGTATTCAGTAAAAAAATATGATGATGCATACGCAACTATTTTAAAAGCAGAAAAATTAAATGATACTGGAAATTATAAAGTAACTTATGCAATCAATAAAACTCATTCACAACAAATTGAATTGATTGCTGCTATTCAATATCTAAAAGGATTGATCGCCATTGAATTAAAAAAAGATGATATTGCTAAAATAAGTCTAGAAAAAGCCATAAAAATTCAACCTGAATTTGTTTTGGCCAAAGAGAGTATAGAAGCTTTGAATGAAAAGAATAATCAGAAATAGCTGATTATTCTTTTCATTCAATAATTTTTTTCAGTTTTTCTTTTAAATATTTTGCTGTGTAAGATTTTTTAATGGTTATCAATTTTTCGGGAGTGCCCTGAAATATGATATTTCCACCCTTTTTACCTCCTTCAAGACCCAAATCTATCACATAATCGGCACATTTGATCATGTCGAGATTATGCTCAATTACAATTATTGAATGTCCTTTATCAAGTAAAGCATTAAAAGACTTGAGCAATTTATTGATATCATGAAAATGTAATCCTGTAGTGGGCTCATCAAAAATGAACAATGTTTTATTGGTTGTGTGGCCTTTTATTAAAAATGAAGCTAATTTAATTCGTTGCGCTTCACCACCTGAAAGCGTAGAAGATGCCTGACCTAATTGTACATATCCCAAGCCAACATCCTGAAGAGGTTTTAACTTTAGAACTATTTTTGTTTGGATGTGTTTATTGAAAAATATAATAGCCTCATCTACCGTTAATTGTAAGATATCATTAATTGATTTTCCTTCAAATTTTACTTCTAAGATCTCTTTTTTAAACCGTTTGCCTTTACAGGTTTCACACTCTAAATGAACATCAGCCATAAATTGCATTTCAATAGTAACTTCACCTTCTCCTTTACAAGTTTCGCATCTGCCACCATCAACATTAAAAGAAAAATGTTTTGCTTTATATCCTCTAATTTTTGATATTTTTTGATGGGTATATAAATTTCGTATATCATCATAGGCTTTGATATAAGTAGCTGGATTTGATCTGCTTGATCGACCGATAGGGTTTTGATTGACAAATTCAATTTGTTTTATTAATTCAATTTTTCCTTTTATTTCAGTGAATTGCCCTGCTTTTTCACCATAATTGAGTAATTTTTTTTGGATTGCCGGGTATAAAATATCTCGAATCAATGTGCTTTTTCCACTTCCTGAAACACCTGTTACAACTGTTAAAGTATTGAGAGGGACTTTAATATCAATATTTTTTAAATTATTTTCTCTTGCACCGATTAGTTCAATATAATTTTTTGAAGTCCGTCTTTCTTCAGGTATTTCAATTTGTAATTCACCACTAAGATATTTTGATGTAAGTGAGTCAAAATTTAAAATATCTTTGTAGTTACCTTCAGCTACTAGTTCACCACCAAATGCACCAGCTTCAGGACCAATATCAATAATATGATCGGCTACTTTAATAATATCTTCATCGTGTTCAACAACAATTACTGTATTTCCAAGATCACGTAAGTTTTTTAATACTTTTATAAGTCTTTCAGTATCACGTGAATGTAAACCAATACTCGGTTCATCTAAAATATACATTGATCCTACAAGGCTGCTGCCCAGAGAAGTGGCTAAATTAATGCGCTGACTTTCACCGCCTGAAAGAGTATTCGAATTTCTATTTATGGAGAGATAATCCAATCCAACATCACTTAAAAACTGTAAGCGATTGATAATTTCTTTTAAAAGTCGTTTTGCAATCTTTAGTTCATGTTCTGTAAGATTAATATTATTAAAAAAATCTAAAAGCTCATTTATTGGCAATTGTACAAGATCAGTAATTGAAGTGTTATTAATTTTAATATAATTTGCTTCTTTTTTAAGTCGATTTCCATTGCATGTAGGACATTTTGTTTTTCCGCGATAGCGAGAAAGCATGACTCTATATTGTATTTTATAACTCTTTTCTTCAATATGTTTAAAAAAGCCATTGATACCTTTGAAATATTTATTACCAATCCATAAAATTTGCTTCTGCGATTCGGTTAATTGAAAATATGGTTTGTGAATTGGAAAATCAAATTTGTAGGCATTGTTAATGAATTGTTCTTTATAGTTTTTAAATGAATCACTTTTCCAGGGTAAAATTGCATTCTCATAAATCGAAAATAAGGTGTTTGGTATTACAAGATCTTCATCAATACCAATAATATTTCCATAACCTTCGCAAGTTGGGCAAGCGCCGTAAGGGTTATTAAAACTAAATAAATGTGTATTGGGTTCTAAGAAAGTAATTCCATCTAATTCAAAATTATTATTGAATTCTTTTTGAATATTATCGGATAAATTCTCAATAAAACATGTTCCTTTTCCTTCATAAAATGCTGTTTGAGTAGAATCAGCCACTCTATTGTAGAAATCTTCATCTTCTTGAACAACAAATCTATCTACAACCAAGAATAGATCTGTAAAGTTTTTACGATCAAATTCATCAATTCTGATAATATTTTGATTAACTTTTATTCGAGAAAAGCCTTGTTGTTTAAGAATATTTAAAACCTGATCTAATTCTTTTTCTTTATCAATTACTATAGGTGCTAGTAATAATAATTTTGATCTTTCACTAAAATGTTTTACATATTCAACAACATCACTTATGCTATCTTTTTTAACAATTTCTCCCGAAATAGGAGAGTAGGTTTTGCCGATACGGGCATACAATAATTTTAAGTAGTCATATATTTCGGTTGTGGTACCAACTGTTGAGCGTGGATTTGTATTATTTACTTTTTGTTCAATAGCAATTGCCGGTGAAATTCCTTTGATATAAGTTACCTTAGGCTTGTTCAATTTACCTAAAAACTGACGTGCATATGCCGATAAACTTTCTACATATCTTCTTTGTCCTTCGGCGTAAAGAGTGTCAAAAGCAAGGCTTGATTTACCAGATCCTGATAGCCCGGTGATCACAATTAGCTTATTTCTAGGTATATTTACATCAATTTTTTTTAAATTGTGAATTGCTGCGCCTTTGATAATTATGAATTTTTTAAATTCTTTGAAATCGTTGTTTTTCAATGTTTTATAGATGATTAGAATTAATATTTTTACAAATATACTAAGTAATATTTGTTAATAAAAAGTTAATAAATGTTAAAAAAAATAAAAAAAATTACAAATAAATTTGTTTATTAGAATAAAATGTTATTATATTTGTTCCGAGATTAGATTATAGAACTGATCTCTCCTGTCATTATTAACTTTAAAAAAATTGTGCTTATAGTATAGTTCTACTTTTCATAACAATAAAAATAATCGAAGATAATTTTATTTATCTTCATTTTTAAAAAAAGGGGAATTATGTATACACAAAAATTGGATGACAGTATTCTTGTCAAAAACTACATTGACGGTAACGAAAGGGCATTAGAAATTCTAATCCTACGACACAAACAACGAATTTACAGTTTTATTTATTCAAAGGTTCAAGATAGAGATGTAACTGAAGATATTTTTCAGGATACCTTTATTAAGATCATCAATACTTTGAAATTGGGTAAATATAATGAAGAAGGTAAATTTTTACCTTGGTCTATGAGAATTGCGCATAATTTGGTAATTGACTTCTTTAGAAAAAGCAATAGAATGCCAACATTTAAAAATACCGATGAATTTGATATTTTTTCTGTACTTGGAGATCCAAGTTTAAACGCAGAAAAAGAACTTATTAAAAATCAAATTCATGCTGATATTAGAAAGTTGGTAGAAAAGCTTCCTGAAGATCAAAAAGAAGTTTTGAATATGCGTATTTATAGAGAAATGAGTTTTAAAGAAATTTCAGAGCAAACTTCTGTTAGTATCAATACAGCCTTGGGTAGAATGCGTTATGCATTGATAAATCTGAGAAAAATGATTGATAGTAACAATATTATTTTAACTAATTAACGAAAAATATTAATATTTTTTAATTAAGTTACAATAATTATGAGTTTTGCTCGTTATATTATTAAATCCCTTAAAAATTTAATATGGCAAAACTTTACACAGAAAGATTTTTTAAAGAAAAATTAGAACCGAAAAATGAGACAATCTCATTTTTATTAAACTACTCAAAATCAGTAAAAGTAGTAAAAGTTAAAAAAGAAAGCTTAATGTTTCATTTGAATTAATCGTGAAAAGACTCTCAAGTAATTGGGAGTTTTTTTTTGGTTTTTATTATAGCAAGCTTTTTCTTCCAATATTTTTTGTGATGATATCTTTTTCTATATTCCAGCCTCTGGCAGGTGAGTATTCTCTACCATAAAAAATTATTTGTAAATGCAATTTATTCCATAAATCTTTGGGGAATAATCGTTTGGCATCTTTTTCAGTTTGTACTACATTTTTGCCATTACTCAAATTCCATCGGTACATTAGTCTATGGATATGTGTATCAACAGGAAATGCCGGAACACCAAATGCCTGGCTCATTACAACTGAAGCTGTTTTATGACCTACTGCAGGAAAAGCCTCAAGGTCAGTAAAATTTTGGGGTACTTTACCCTGATGTTTTTCAATGATTATTTTAGATAGGCCGTAAATTCCCTTTGATTTCATTGGAGATAGACCTACAGGTTTGATGATCTCTTTGATCTCTTCAATAGATAATTTTACCATATCATACGGATTATCGGCTTTTTTAAATAATAGAGGCGTAATAATATTTACTCTTGCATCAGTACTTTGCGCGGAGAGTAGAACTGATATTAGTAAAGTATATGGGTCTTTATGCAGCAGTGGAATAGGAGGGTTGGGGTATTTTTCATTTAAAGTTTCAATAATATAAATTACTTTTTCTTTCTTATTCATTTTTTGTTATTTTTATGCTATAAAAATACAAATTATGACAACATTAAAAATAGGCGACAAAGCACCTTATTTTGAAGGGATAGATCAAAATGAAAAAAAAGTAAGTTTAAAAGATTTTGAAAGTAAAAAAGTAGTTTTATTTTTTTATCCTAAAGCAAGTACACCCGGTTGTACTATGGAAGCCAAAAATCTAAGAGATAATTATCAAACCTTTTTAGATAAGGGATATGCAATAGTTGGCGTGAGTGCAGATTCGGTAAAACGACAATTAAATTTTGCTACAAAGAATGAACTTCAATATTCCTTAATTGCCGATGAAGATAAAACTATTTTAAATGCTTATGGTGTTTGGGGCCCTAAGAAGTTTATGGGTAGGGAATATGACGGAATTCATCGCACAACTTTTATTATAGATGAAAATGGAATAATTGAGGATGTTATCAAGAAAGTTAAGACAAAAGCACATACTGAGCAGATCTTTGGTACATTGTAAATTAGATTACGGTAAGCAGTAGTGGTTAACAGTCAGAAAAAAACGAAAAACTGCTACTGCTTACTGTCAACTATATTCACGATTCGTGTTTGCGTTTTGAATAACCAAATAAACGGTGGTTTTTAATAATTTCTGAAACTCCTTTCGGAACCATTTCTTCCCATCCTTTTTTGCCTGTTGAGATCATTTTAAATATATTTCTTGTGAAATAATCTGATATATCAGGATTAGAGTTTTTAATATCAACAATTCTACCGTTGTATTTAAAATATTTATACAGTTCTTTTAATCGTGGATGTACTTTGATATTTTCACTAGTAATCAGTTCGCCGGTCTTAGGATCTTTAAGTGGATATAAATAAATTTTAAGATCTCTGTAAAATAATTTTCCAAAAGCTTCTAAAATGCCACCACTAATATTTCGATAATATTTTTCATCAAAAATCTGTATTAAATTATAGGAGCCCATACCCAATCCCATTCTTGCTTTGGTAAATTCAGAAAAATATTCAACCAATTTATAATACTCCTGATAGTTTGTAATCATAACAGTCTGCCCTAATGAACATAACAATTCAGCTCTATCTAAAAAATCTCTTTCATTAATTTTACCTCCTTCTGAGCGTAAATTTGCAAGTGTAATTTCAAATATTATCTGGGTATTATTTTTATCTACTTTTTTTTCTGATAAGAATAATTTTTTTGATTCTTCATAAATTTCCATATTCACTTTGGTAACAGGTCTAAAACTACCACGTAATGCTAAAATATTTTTTTTATAAAGCATTTTGGCAGGCAATAAATTATTACCATTTGGATCAAACATAACTGCATTTGTCATACCGTATCTAACTAAATTTAAGCTCATTAAACGATTATCAATATACATAAAACGCGGTCCGGAAAAGTCTACCAGGTCTATTTCAATCGTATCGTCTTCAATATTGTCATAGAATGATTTGAGTAGCTCATTTGGTTTGTCGTTTAAATAAAAGGCCCCATATATTAAGTTGCAACCTAACTTTCCTAAAGTTTCCTGTTGTAATTTAGAATCAGTTTCTTTAAAACGAATATGCAAAATAATTTCATTATAATCTTCCAAAGAATCCATTTGGAATTTGATGCCAACCCAGCCATGCCCTTTATAATTTTTTGCAAAATCAATCGTTGTTACAGTATTTGCGTAAGAAAAAAACATTTTATCAGGATGTTTCTCCCGAATTAACCTCTCTTCTATCAAGTCAATCTCATACATTAACATCTTGCGTAATCTAGATTCTGTTACATAGCGTCTGTCAGTTTCAACACCATAAATCGCATCTGAAAAAACTTTATCATAAGCTGACATTGCTTTTGCAATAGTGCCAGAAGAACCTCCTGCTCTAAAAAAATGCCTTACAGTTTCTTGTCCGGCGCCAATTTCTGCAAAAGTTCCATAAATATGTTTGTTTAAGTTTATACGAAGCGCTTTTTGTTTTAGTGGTATGACTGGTTCTATATGTTGGTCACCTTTAAGTAATTCCATTTTAGTTAGGTTTTACACAAATATACTTAACATTTTTAAAATTATATTTTTTGATTTCAAATTTTGTGATTTTACAGATGTCTAGATTCAATTAATAATTGCAATCTTATTGTTAAAATTTTTGAGTATGGAAATATATTATAGTTTAATATGAAGATGAAAAAGTTGAAAAATGCTTGGGATAATAATATTTAATTGTAGTATAAAAATTATGATGTTTTACCTATTGTTTTAACCAAAAACAAGCTATTTATAATTTATAAATTTTATCTTTGAACTTATCAAAAAATGAAAACTAAATAAGTTAGTAATATCAATTTAAAATTTAAAGTATTGGTTTATGAAAGTATGTATTCCTGTTGAAGTAAACACGGATGAATTACGTGTAGCAGCAACACCCAAAACTGTTTTAAGATTAAAAAAGCAAGGGTTCGAAGTATTTGTTGAGAAAGATGCAGGCCTAAGGTCTAATTTCTCTAATGCAGAATTTATCGAATCCGGAGCTCAAATTCTCGATTCATCGAAAGAGATCTATGCAACTGCAGATATTATTTTAAAGGTACTTGCACCAAACAATAAAGAAATTGAGATGATGCATGAAGGCCAAGTGATACTCAGTTATCTATGGCCAGCTCAAAATCTAGATTTATTAGAAAAATTATCCAAAAAAGGTGTTAATGCCATAGCGATGGATGCTATTCCAAGGATATCCAGAGCACAAAAAATGGATGTGCTTTCTTCCATGGCAAATATTGCAGGTTATAGGGCTGTAATTGAAAGTGCTAATTATTTTGGTCGTTTTTTAAACGGACAAATAACTGCAGCAGGTAAAGTTGAACCTGCAAAAGTATTGGTTATTGGTGCAGGAGTTGCCGGTTTGGCCGCTATCGGTACAGCAAATTCTCTTGGAGCTATCGTTAGAGCCTTTGATACACGTATGGAAGTTGAAGAGCAAATTCAAAGTATGGGTGCTCAGTTCCTGAAAGTTGATATTGAAGAAGACGGATCAACAGACTCGGGTTATTCTAAGACTATGAGTAAGGAATTTATTGATGCTGAAATGGCATTGTTTAAAAAACAAGCTGAAGAAATTGATATTATCATAACAACCGCTCAAATACCAGGTAGAAAAGCACCAACTTTGATTCTTAAAGAACACGTTGCAGTAATGAAGTCAGGTTCTGTAATTGTTGATCTAGCAGCATCAACTGGTGGGAATTGCGAGTTAACTGTTGATAATGAAATTATTACTACTGATAATGGAGTTATTATTGTTGGAAAACTTAGTCAGTTACCATCACAAGCAAGTCAGCTTTATGGTAATAATTTATGTCATCTATTAGATGATATGGGTAAGGCTGAAAATTTTGCCATTGACATGGAAGACGATATTGTTTCCAGAGCTATGGTAACTTATAATGGAGATATTAATTGGCCACCGAAACCACTTCCGGTAACTTCTCAAAAACCTAAAGAAGAAATTGTTGAAATTGATGATTCTCCAACACCGGAAGAAATAGCCAAGAAGAAAGCTAAATCAACAATATATAGTTTAGTAGGTATAGGGATATTTTTGCTATTGTTAGGTAAAGTAGCTCCTTCTGATTTTATGGGTCATTTTACAGTATTTGTGCTATCAATCTTTATTGGCTGGCAAGTAATCTGGAATGTTTCTCATGCATTACATACGCCACTTATGGCTGTGACAAATGCTATTAGTGGTATTATTGTAATTGGGGGGCTTTTACAAACTCAAGATAATCTATCTAGTCCAATGACTATTATAGCTTTTATTGCGATTCTAGTAGCTAGTATAAATATAGTCGGTGGTTTTTTTGTTACACACCGTATGTTAAAAATGTTTAAAAAATAAATTATGATATCAGAACAAATACAAACAGCAGCTTATTTATTTGCGGGCATTTTATTTATATTAAGTTTAGGAGGTTTATCATCTCAGGAGTCTGCAAAACGAGGTGTTTTATACGGTATTGTTGGTATGGCTATTGCCATCATATCAACCGTTTTAGGTGAAGGTGTAAAAGGTTATACCTATATTATTATTGCCATAGCCATTGCTTCAGTAATTGGAATTATTGTAGCACGTAAGGTAGAAATGACATCAATGCCTCAGTTAGTGGCCATATTACATAGTTTTGTTGGTTTGGCAGCAGTTCTCGTTGGTTTTGGCTCTTATTTAGATCCACATACACAATCATTACATGGTACTGAACATACAATACATTTAATAGAAGTATTTATTGGTGTTTTTATTGGTGCAATTACATTTACAGGTTCAATTATTGCTTGGGGAAAATTAGAAGGCAAGATTAGGAGTAAACCTTTAATCTATCCTGGAAGACATGCTGTAAATATTACCTTAGTTATTATTTCAATAGTGTTAGGGGTGATGTTTACTATGGCAGAGGGTACAGAAGGAATGATCTACTTGTATATTATGACAGCAATTGCCTCATACATTGGCGTAATGTTGGTAATGGCAATTGGTGGTGCAGACATGCCAGTAGTAGTTTCTATGTTGAATTCATATTCAGGTTGGGCAGCAGCTGCAGCAGGTTTTATGTTAGGAAATGATTTGTTAATTATAACCGGAGCCTTGGTTGGTAGTTCTGGAGCTATTCTATCAATTATTATGTGTGAAGCAATGAACCGATCTTTCCTTTCGGTAATATTTGGAGGATTTGGCGCAACACCTATTGCAAGTAATGATGATGAAATTGAAGGAGAAGTTACTTCAACTACCCATGAAGAAACTGCAGCATTGTTAAAAGAAGCCAATACTGTTGTTATCGTGCCAGGTTATGGTATGGCAGTTGCAAAAGCACAATATCCTATTCATGATATGGTAAAAACATTACAAGATCAAGGTAAAAAAGTAGTTTTTGCGATTCATCCGGTTGCAGGTAGATTGCCAGGACATATGAATGTACTTCTTGCTGAAGCTAATGTTTCTTACGATATTGTTTTAGAAATGGATGAAGTAAATGAAGATTTGCCTAGCACAGATGTAGTTATGGTAATTGGAGCCAACGATATTGTAAATCCGGGAGCGATTGATGACAAAAGTAGTCCTATTTATGGTATGCCTGTTATCGAAGTTTGGAAAGCAAACCAAGTAATTGTAATGAAAAGATCTATGGCAACGGGTTATGCAGGAGTACAAAATCCTTTATTCTTTAAAGAAAATACGGATATGTTATACGGAGATGCAAAAGAAAGTGTTGATAAGATCAATATTGCATTAAAATCTTGATGATTTATTGTAATTTATCAATTTAAAAGGTAGGTTTTATATAAATCCTGCCTTTTTTTAGTAGTTTTATTAATTCAAGAACATTTTTTAGATTATACAAATTTTTTAGAACATGAACTTTAATAAACTTTTTTTAACTTTTTTATTTTTAATAGCATTATTTACTGATTCTTTTTCACAAATAAAAAATAACGATTTTGAGAAACTAAGTGGAAAACAATTTGAAAAGTTATCCAAGAGAACTATAAAAAGTATTCAGGTTAATAATCTCTTGCCACAAAATTTGTCAGTAATAGATATTGATAGTGCTTTTGTTGATAAAAAAAATAAAATACTCAATATTTATTTTTCTAAAAATCTTTCTTATCATAGTTTTCGTGAAGCGTGGTTAACGAGTTTTAACTCAAATATAATAAGTGCACAAAAGCGAAAAATCAGAAAAAATTATCAAGTAAATTGTTATATAGATTCTTTACGCTTATATGAATATATTCCAAATTTATACCGAAATTTAATTGAAGTTGACAATACCAGATTAGACCATAGAAGCGAAAATAAAATTGCACATGTTAAGAATGCTAGTGTACCTTTTGATATAAACAGCGGTTTAACAAATAAACATATAGCTGTTTGGGGTGGTCATGGATATTATTTTTCAAATGATGATAAAGTATGGAAGTGGCAGCGACCTAATCTTTTTACTACCGTTGAAGATATGGAGAACTATTCTTATATAATACCTTACATCATTCCGATGCTTGAAAATGCAGGGGCAAATGTTTATTATCCAAAAGAAAGAGATACAAATAGCAATGAGTACATTAATGATATAGATAACAGTTCAAATGAAATTGAAACAACAAAAAATGTAATAACAACAAATGGTGGTTTTCTATTGAAAGACTCATATGGAGATTACGAGAACCCTTTTAAATTAGGGAAACACCTTGAAATGAGATCTTCAAAACTTAGTTCTGAAAATGATTCGATTGTTTATAATTTTAATCTTGATAAGCCCAGTAAGTATGCTGTCTATATATCATATTTTAAGGGTAATAATGTTAGTGATGTAAAGTATTCCGTTTATCACGATGGAGGTAAGACCGACTTTTTAGTAAATCAAAAAATGGGATATTCAACCTGGGTATATTTAGGTTCATTTCAATTTGGTGAAGAAAAATCAAAAGTTATTGTTTATAATACATCTAAAGAAGAAGGCATTATAAGTTCTGATGCTATAAAAATTGGAGGAGGCTTAAACAGAATTAAAAGGGAAGGAACATTTAGTCCTAAGCCTGCATTTATGAATGCTGCCAGGTATTATTTACAATATGCTGGTATTCCTGACTCTACAGTTTATACGCTTTCTAAATATAAGAGTGATTATAAAGACGATTATAAAAGTAGGGGAGAATGGGTAAACTATTTGTTGGGTGGTGTTTACAGTCACAATAGAGATAGTACGCTTCAGGGGTTGAATTTGCCCGTTGATTTGTCATTGGCTTTTCATACTGATGCCGGAACTACCAAAACAGACTCTGTTATTGGAACTTTGACTATTCATAGTACAAAAGGATTGAAGAACGAACGATCATTTCCAGATGGAAGAAACCGTTTAGCAAGTCGTGATTTTGCTGATATCGTAAGTGATGAAATACTCAAAACTATTAAGGACAAGTATAAAATTGATTGGACTTCAAGAGGAATGTGGGATAAGAAGTATTCAGAGGTAACCTATACAAATATTCCCTCTGTTCTGATAGAATTATTGTCTCATCAAAATTTTGGAGATATGAAATACGGACTCAACCCTAACTTTAAGTTTGATGTGAGCCGTTCAATTTACAAAGGAATACTTAAATATCTATCCTATTCCAATAGTAGCAATTATGTTGTAGCCCCGCTTAGAGTTAATAGTTTTTCAATAAATTACAATAACAAAAAGTTTATTTTAAATTGGAAAGAAACTATTGATAAAGCTGAAAAAACAGCTATGCCGGATGCTTATATGGTTTATACAAAAGTTGATGAAGGTGGTTTTGACAATGGTCTTTTGGTGAAAGAAAAAGAATATGTTTTCGATCATATTGAAAAAGGAAAAATCTATTCTTTCAAAGTTAAAGCTGTCAATAAAGGAGGTTTAAGTTTTGATTCAGAAATGCTCTCAGCAAGTATAAATAACTTCCAGGATAATCCTATACTTATCATAAATGGATTTGATAAGCTTTCAGGACCTGAATTCTTTGATACAGATAGTTTAGGAGGTTTCTCAAATTGGCATAAGTCGGCTATTGCCGATGGTGTAGAATATTCCTTTACAGGATCTCAGTATAATTTTGATAAAAATGACCCATGGGTGACAGATCCTTTAACGGGACACGGTGCTAGTTATTCAGATTATGAAGGAATAAAAGTAGTTGGTAATACTTTTGATTATCCTTATAAACATGGTAAGAAGTATGTAAATTTAAAATTGTCTTTTATTTCGGCAAGTGCTAAGTCTTTTGAAAATAATCCTGATCGTTTTATTTCTTATGACAAACTTGATTTGATCTATGGAAAACAGAGTATTTATAAGCCCAATACAAATTTAAAACCGCAGGATTACAGTTTGTTTAATCAATCTATGCGTGATGCTCTTGATAAATGGTTAAGTGAAGGTAAGTCAATGTTGGTATCGGGAGCTTTTATTGCAAAGGATGTGTTTTTAGATAATGCTAGAGATACTTTGCGCGGAAACTGGATAAAAGACAAATTACAATATTCAATTTATTCTGATAAGGCATGTCAAACTGGGGAAGTTATTGGTGAAAATCAACTGCTTTTATCAAAAAAGCCATCTGAAGAAATTTATGAACTCAGATCGGTTGATGCCTTAAAACCATATAATGGAAGCGAAGTGATTTATAGATATAAAGAAAATAGTTTTCCAGCAGCAGTTCTTGCCAATAAAAAAGGCTATAGCGTTATTAGTTTTGGGTTTCCTGTTGAATCTGCAAAGGAAAATAATAATGCACTTTTTAAAGAAATCGCCCAACGCTTAAAATGGATAAAATGATCTGATTTATAAACTAACTGAGGGGCTCCAAGTCACCCCGTTAGTTTTTTTGCAATTGTTTATTTCAACAACTATTTATCAATCCCTCCTGACTTCTCCATTTGGGCCACCCAAAACAAAAATCTTATTCAATGTTTATAGGTACTATCAGGAATTTTTTTGGTTTTTTATGAAAGAGTGGTGAAGTCAAGAAAAGCATTGGTATACTGTTTTTTTTTAGGTTTTTTATTATTATTATTTCAATAAGTATTATGAAGATTTTTTTATTAAATTTAATGCATCTAATAACAGCTTGATATATTTTATTTTGATGAAGGTTAACCAGTAAAAAGGTTAAACAATATTATTTTCTATAAAAAATAACTTTAATCAAAAAGGCATGAAAAATAAATTTAGAATATTAATTATATTATTAATATTTAATTCTTCGTTTTTATTTAGCCAAATAAAACAAGAGCAAAAAGAATATTACAATTGGTTTGATGAAATAGTTGGTATTGAAAATACAAATCTTTTTATTGGTTTGGTATACAAAGAAAAATACATAAAATTGAAAGAGAATTCTAATTTTTTTCTTTCTCCTGAATTTTTATTTGGATATGTTAATTATGATGGAGAATTATATTTTGATTTAGAAATGAAATATGATGTGTATGAGCAGGAAATATTAGTAAAACTTCAAAACAGAAAATCGGGGTATACTGTTATAAAACTTATTAAGGATAAAGTAAAAGAATTCATTATTGATAATCATAAATTTTTAAAACTTGATGCTAGAGATATAGATGAGACTAATATTTTTGGATTTCATGAAGTTGTTTTAAAAAATGATTTTTTGACTGTTTTTGAGAAGCATAAAAAGAATAAAGAAGAGCTTTTTTTTGAAGGGATAATTTATGATAATTTCAGAAAAGTTAAAAGTGATATTGTGATTTTATATAAAGATGAATATTATAAAATTAAAAGTAAAAAAGATTTACTGAATATATTTCCTGAGTTTAAGAAAGAGATTAATAATTTATTTAGTAAAAATAGATCAATTAGAAATTCAAACCCAGATGTATTTGTATTAAAAACAATTGAATATTTAGATACTCTGATATTAGAGAAATAACTTTTAAGTACATGCGATTTTTATTAATCATTATATTATTTTTCAGTTTTAATCTATCTTTTGCGCAAGATAATAAGGTTAAAATATCTATGTCATTTGAGAATTCTAGTGTAAAAGATGTTTTAGATGGTATTGAAGAAATTACAAATTACAAATTTTACTATATTGAAAGCTGGCTTGAGGGAGAACTTGTTTCAGGTGATTATGAAAATATTTCTATTAATATTATTCTTACTGATATTTTAAGAAATACGGTTTTAAATTTTTATTTCTTGAATAATGAGAAAATTGTATTGACTCATAATAATATAATTTATGATAATTTACCAGAAAGTTTCTTTGGAGAACCTAATAAAAGAGTAGTAGGTACAGAAGATGATCAGGATGCAAGCCCTATTTTTTATGATGAGTATAAATCTTCAAATAAAAATAAAACAGAAATAGTTAGAATAGGAAAAGAAAATAAAAATACAAATCAAAAAGAGTTTACACTTACAGGGTTTGTCAAAAATATGACAACGGGTGAGCCAATTTCAAATTTAGCTATTGTAGTTAAAGGTAAAAATATTGGAACAGAGACAAATAATGAAGGCTTTTATAAAATTAAATTATCATCGGGATTAAATATCCTTGAATTAAGTTCAATTGAAATTGAAAATGTACAAAAGAAAATTTTTATATTTAATGATGGGAGTTTTGATTTTAATTTAAATGAAAGTTACGGAGTTTTAGATGAAATCGTTATCGAAGCTGATGTAAATAGAAATATAACAAAAGCAATAACCGGTGTTTCGCAAATTGACATAAAAAAAATAAAAAACATTCCTTTATTATTTGGGGAAAGGGATATATTAAAAGTAGCAACGAAATTACCAGGAATTACAACTGCTGGAGAGGGTGCAGGAGGGTATAATGTGAGAGGAGGAAAATCAGATCAGAATTTAATTCTTTTAGATAATGCTGTAATTTATAATCCTTCACATTTTTTTGGAATTTTTTCTGCGTTAAATCCATTTACGTCCAGTACTGTAAATATATATAAAGGAAGTATTCCTTCTGAATATGGAGGGAGATTATCTTCTGTTTTTGATATTAACACTAAAGATGCTAATGTTAGTTCTTTTTCTGGGGAAGCTTCTATAGGTCCAGTTATGAGTAACTTAACTTTAGAAATCCCGATTATTAAAGAAAAGTCTGGATTTTTAATTGGAGCTAGAAGTACTTATTCTGACTGGATATTAAAACATTTAGAAGAAGAATCATTGAAGAATAGTCAAGCTTCATTTTATGATGTTGTAGCTAAATATAATCATAAGATAAATAACAATAATGATATTAAATTTTCTGGATATATAAGTAAAGATGTTTTTAGTATTACTTCTGATTCTTTATATAGTTATAGTAATAGATTATTTTCATTAAAGTGGGATCATAGATTTAATAATAAAAATAATGGAAAATTAATACTTGTAAATAGTCAATACGATTTTGATATTAATTATAACAGTAATTCTGATATTAATCAGAATTTTAACTTAGGATATAAAATTAATGAAACAGAATTAAAATTAAAAATGAATTACTTTTACAGTGATGTGCATAAATTTGATTATGGAATCTCTAGTAAGTTATATGTTGTTAGTCCTGGAGAATTAAAGCCATTTGGTTTGAATTCAATTTATGATCCATTAATCATCCCAGAGGAGAGGGCATTAGAATCAGCTGTATTTATTTCAGATAGTTATAGTGTAAATGAAAGGTTATTAATTGATGCAGGTATAAGGTATTCATTTTATGTTGCCTTAGGACCATCATCTCAAAGGGTTTATGAGGATGGAGTCCCCTTAGGAGAAGGAACATTAGTTGATGTTTTAAATTTTGAAAATAATGAGGTTATTAAAACTTATGGTGGTCTTGAAGTGCGATTATCAACACGATATTTCTTAACTTCAGATACCTCCATTAAAGCAAGTTATAACAATACTTTTCAATATATTCATACCTTATCTAATAACACTACAGTATCACCCACAGATACTTGGAAACTTTCAGATTTGAATATAGAACCACAAGAGGCTAATCAATTATCACTAGGGTTTTATAAAAATTTTAAAGAAAATAATTATGAATTAAGCATAGAAGGATATTATAAAAAGTTTGAAAACCTTCTTGATTATAAAGTGGGAGCCAAACTCTTACTCAATGAAGCAATTGAAACGGAGGTTTTACAAGGGGAAGGTAAAGCATATGGGGTTGAATTTTTAATAAAAAAACTCAATGGAAAATTTAACGGTTGGTTAGGTTATACGTATGCTCGCACTTTTAATAAATTTGATAGTAAATTTAATGAGGAATTAATTAATAATGGGAACTATTTCCCTTCTAATTATGACAAACCTCATGATTTTAGTTTAGTGACAAATTATAAAATTACAAATCGATTTAGTATATCAGCCAATTTCATCTACCAAACGGGTCGACCTGTTACTTATCCGGTTGGTAATTATTATTATAATGGTGCTGAATATGTTTTATATAGTGATCGTAATGAATTTAGAATTCCTGATTATTATCGTTTAGATTTAAGTTTCAATTTAGAAGGAAATCATAAAATTAAAAAGTTTGCACATAGTTTTTGGAATTTTTCAATATATAATGTACTAGGTAGAAATAATCCATATTCTGTATTTTTTGTAAATGAGAGTGGAGAAATTAACGCGTATAAAAGTTCCATTTTTGCAATTCCAGTACCAACGATTTCATATAATTTTAAATTTTAATCAATATTGCCTATATCATTAATAGTTATGAAATTAAAAAAAGAATATAAATTTATCTTAATTGTTTTGATTATTTTCACTATTAATAGTTGTGTAGAACCTTTTGATGCTAAAACTGAAAATTTTGAAAATATTTTGGTAATAAAAGCCACTCTAACTAATGAAATTAATTATCAAGAAATTGAAATCAATCATACATATAAGTTTGAGGAAAATAGTCCAATTGCTGAAACGAATGCTAATGTTAAAATTATTGATGACCTTCAAAATGAGTATCAATTCCATGAAAGTACTGATGGAGGAGTATATATATCATCGGATGCTTTTGGGGCGCAACCTAACCGAAGTTATCAATTATCAATTAAAACCAATTTAGGAAAGCAATATATATCTGAATTTGCAGAATTACCCCTATCAGAGCTTAATAATAATTTATATATATATAAGGAGACTGATAATAATATGAATGGGATATCCATATATATGGATAGTTATGATACTTCGGAAAATTCTAGGTACTATAGATATGAGTATGAAGAAACCTACAAAATTGTTGCTCCATATTGGTCTGCCTATGACCTAGTTTCAGCTCCTAATAAAGAAGATGGTGTTTCACTTGTTTTAAAAACTAAAGAAGAAAGAGTTTGTTACAACACTGTAAAATTCAATGAGATTATTCTTAAAAACACAAATAAATATGGAGAAAATATAATAGAACCTTTTCTTGTTAGGTTTATCAGCAGAGATAATTATATAATATCACATAGATATAGTATGTTAGTAAAGCAATATGCACTGTCAAGAGAGGCATATAATTTTTATGAAACCCTTAAAGATTTTTCAGAGTCTGGAAGTATTTTTTCCGAAAATCAACCAGGATTTATTTATGGAAATATAGTTTCAGAAGATGACCCAGAAGAAAAAGTTATTGGTTTTTTTGATGTATCAATGGTGTTTTCAAAAAGAGTATATTTTAATTTTTATGATTTTTATTTAGGAGAAATGCGCTCTTATCCGTCATCATGTCTTATAACATCACCTCCTGAATCTTCTTTATGGTCTTTGATGAATTCTGGTACTGTAAAATTTCAAAATGAGAATGAAGGTGGAGAAGGAGATGGTCCATATTATTTAGTTCCTCTAATTTGTGGTGACTGTACTGTATTAGGTACAAATATAGTTCCAGACTTTTGGGAAGAATGATTTAATTAATTACAATGAAAAAAATAATCTTTTTTATAATTATATGGCTTATTCCTGGCTTGTTATTACTAAGAGCTCAAACTATTGTTAATAGTAATTTAAAGACTTATCAAAAAATTCATCAAGAAAATATTTTCTTACATC
>JAUWUU010000018.1 GCA_030617765.1 Flavobacteriia bacterium
CCAAAATGTATAGTCCGTTTATCAAAATTTTGCAAGTGTATAATCCGTTCTTTTTGTGCTAGAAGCAAGTTTGAACTAGAGATAAATAATACAAGTACAAATAAAATATTTCTTTTCATCTAGTTTATTTTATAGCATGATAAATGGTTGCAATACCTAAAGTTTGCGGTAAAACTTCTGATCTGTTAAACCCTGTTTTTAATAAAATATTGTTAAAAGTGTCTCCATAGGGGAATGCAGCAGCTGATTCCGGTAAATAGGTATATGCATTTTTATCTTTTGAAAACAATTTTCCAATAGCAGGAATGATATACTTAGAATAAAAAGTAAATCCCTGTTTAACAGGAAATTTTGAGGGTTGAGAAGTCTCCAAAACAACAAAAGACCCTTTTGGTTTTAGTACCCTAAAAATTTCTTTTAGTCCTTTTTCAAGATTTTCAAAATTCCTTACACCAAAACCTACAGTTACCGCATCAAAAGTATGATCTTTAAAAGGTAATTTTTCAGAATCTCCTAAAACCATATCAATTACATCTGTCAAATTTTTTTCAGAAACTTTTTTCTTTCCAATGTCTAACATGCCAGGAGAAAGATCCAGTCCAACAACTTTTTCAGGATTGATATCAGCAAGCATTATTGCCAGATCTCCAGTGCCGGTAGCAATATCGAGTATTCTCTTTGCTTTTTGATCAGCGACAATTTTAACGACTTTTTTCCGCCAGCTAACATCAATTCCAAAAGTAAGTATCCTATTTAATAGATCGTAATTGGTAGAAACATTATCAAACATTTGAGTAACCTGTTCCTTTTTACCCAGTTCAGAATCTTTATATGGAATAACTCGTTTTGACATTTTATAAATTTGGGTAAAGATACCAAATCCTTAAACATTTCACACTTTTCATTAAAAAATACAATTTATATTGGAAAAAACTTGACATCGCCTATGTTGAGATTGTATATTTGCAATCGTAAAAAATATAAGAATTAACAAAATCCCAAGATTTAAATGAAATTATCACACTTTAGTTATGAATTGCCAGAAGAATTATTAGCACAATATCCATCAGCTCATAGAGATGAAGCTAAATTAATGGTTGTAAATCGAGAGAAAGAAACGATTGAACACAAAGTATTTAAGGATTTAGTAAATTACTTTGACGATGGAGATCTAATGGTTTTTAATAATACAAAAGTATTTCCGGCAAGATTATTTGGAAATAAAGAGAAAACAGGTGCAAGAATTGAGGTTTTCTTGTTACGCGAATTAAATCCTGAAAGTCGTTTATGGGATGTATTGGTTGATCCTGCAAGAAAAATAAGGATTGGGAATAAACTATTTTTTGGAGAAGATAGCGGTTTAGTCGCTGAGGTTATTGATAACACTACTTCAAGAGGTAGAACTTTACGTTTTTTATATGATGGTTCATATGAAGAATTTAGAAAAAAACTTGGTGAACTAGGGCAAACGCCACTTCCAAAATATATTAAACGTGATATTATTGAAACAGATGAATTCTCGGATGAAGAACGGTATCAAACTATCTTTGCAAAACATGAAGGAGCAGTAGCTGCACCAACGGCAGGTTTACACTTTTCTAAACACCTTTTAAAAAGATTAGAAATTAAAGGGATAGATCTTGAAGAAATTACATTACATATTGGTTTGGGAACTTTTAACCCGGTTGAAGTTGAAGATCTATCCAAACATAAAATGGATTCTGAAGAATATACTGTCTTAAAAAAGACTGTTGAAGTAGTGAATAATGCACTTGATAATAAAAAACGCATTTGTGCTGTAGGGACTACTGTTATGCGCGCTATGGAAAGTTCGGTTTCTACTAGCCACAGATTAAAACCATTTGAAGGCTGGACAAATAAATTTATTTTTCCTCCTTATGACTTTAAAATTGCAAATTGTATGATCACTAATTTCCATACGCCAAAGTCAACTTTAATGATGATGACTTCTGCTTTTGCTGGTCATGATCTATTAAAAAAAGCTTATAAAGAAGCCATTAAAAAAGGATATAATTTTTATTCTTATGGCGATGCCATGTTGATTATATAAAAATAGTTTAAAATAATTAAGAGCGCCTTTTTATATGGCGCTTTTTTACTTTTTAATGAATCAAAAAAAAGACATACGAGCTTTAACAAAACAACAATTGCGAGATTTTTTTGTAGCACAAAATGATCAGGCTTTTCGCGGCAATCAAGTATATGAATGGTTGTGGCATAAAGGAGCCTTTAATTTTGAGGATATGACCAATTTGTCTAAAGAAACTCGCAAAATGCTAGAAGATAATTTTGTGATCAATCATATTGAGGTTGATCAAATGCAACAATCAAGTGATGGAACCATTAAAAATGCAGTAAGATTACACGATGGTTTGATAGTTGAATCTGTACTAATTCCTTCAAAAAACAGAACAACCGCTTGTATATCAAGTCAGGTTGGTTGTAGCTTAAATTGTACTTTTTGTGCAACTGCACGATTAAAGAAAATGCGAAATTTGAATCCTGATGAGATCTATGATCAGGTAGTTTCAATTGATAAGCAAAGCAAAATTTATAAAGATCATAAATTGAGCAATATTGTTTTTATGGGCATGGGTGAACCCTTACTCAATTACAATAATGTTTTAAAAGCGATTGAAAAAATTACCATGGATGAAGGCTTGGGCATATCGCCAAGGCGAATTACACTCTCAACGGTTGGTTTACCAAAAATGATTAAGAAATTGGCAGATGATAATGTAAAATTTAATTTAGCTGTTTCTTTACATTCTGCAATTGATGAAGTTAGATCGAAAATGATGCCGATAAATCAACAATCAAATTTATCAGAATTATTGGATTCATTACAGTACTGGTATGCAAAAACTAAAAAGCGAATTACTTTTGAATATGTTGTTTGGAAAAATATCAATGATAAGCAAAAAGATATTGAAGCTTTGGTAGATTATTGTAAAAAAGTTCCCTCTAAAGTCAATCTAATTGAATATAACGCCATAGATGATTCTGAATTCCAACAAGCAGATCCAAAAGCTATAGAATATTATGTTCGGGAACTTGAAAAGAATAATATTATTGTAAATGTACGTCGCAGCAGGGGAAAAGATATCGATGCTGCTTGTGGCCAACTGGCTAATAAAACTGTTTAGACCTTAAGTTTTTGGTTTTTTAGTTTCGTGTTTATTTCACCTATAAAACCACTTGCTTTGCTGGAGGTCATGTATAGTTGGCTATGCCTTTTTGTTTGTTGGACATTCAAAACAGGAAACGATAATAATTATAATCCTCCTAGGGGCTGATTCAAAGCCACTTTTTTAGAAGGTGTGATCTTTATTTCATTCTAAAGAAGAACTTAAAATTAGTGAATTAAAGTTCCAACTCTATACCTATCGGACAATGATCACTGTGTTTAGCTTCGGGTAAAATAAAAGCTCTTTTTAAATTATTTTTCAAAGGTTCATTTGCCATACAATAATCAATACGCCAACCTTTGTTATTATTACGTGAGTTGGCTCGATAACTCCACCATGAATAATTATGTGGTTCCTTATTAAATTGTCTGAAAGTATCAATAAAACCACTTTTAATAAAATTATCGATCCACTTGCGTTCTACAGGTAAAAAACCAGATGAATTTTTATTCTGTTTTGGATTGTGAATATCAATAGCTTCATGGCATATATTATAATCACCACAGATTAGTAAATTGGGAATTTCATTTTTAAGATTATTAATATAATCTTGAAATTCAGCCATATAATTTAATTTAAAATTTAATCTGGCATCATTTGTTCCTGATGGTAAGTATAAACTCATAACCGATAGATTATCAAAATCAAGACGTAGATTTCTTCCTTCAAAATCCATGCTTTTAATTCCGGTTCCATATACAATTTGATTTGGTTTAACCTTAGAAAATATGGAAACGCCACTATAACCTTTTTTTTCGGCAGAAAACCAATAATTATACGAATAACCTGCTTGTTCAAACATATTGAGGTCCAATTGCTCTTTTTGTGCTTTGATTTCCTGAATACAGATCACATCAGGATTTGCAGCTTGTAACCAATCTAAAAAACCTTTTTTTATTGCAGCACGTATGCCATTTACATTATAAGATATTATTTTCATATTCACTTCTTAATTTTCTTCGCATAACTTTTCCTGAAGCAGTGCGTGGTAAGTTTTTAATTTTAATTAAATCAGAAATTTTAAATAAAGGATTTAATTTTTTTCTTACAATTTCTTTTACTTTTTGCAATCTTTCATCATCATTAAGATCTGAATTATTTTCTACAAAATAGATCACTAGCTTACTTGGTCCTCCATTTTTTGGTGAAACTGCAATAGCGGCTGATTCTTTGATAAAGTTAAGATGGTTGATGAGTTCTTCAATTTGAATTGAACTCACTTTGATGCCACCAAGATTCATGGCATCATCAACTCTTCCGAGAGCTCGATAATAACCATTGTGTAATTGATCCAGTTCATCACCATGTTTGCGCAAAGTAAACCCTTTATATTTTGGAGTATCTTTAAAATATACATCGTGATGATCTTTGTTCAATAAAGAATTTGAAAGGCCTAAAATAGGAGGTATTAAAAATATTTCACCTTTATTGGTTTTCTTGTTTTGTTCATCTAATATAACAAACTCACCACCTAAGGTTTGTGAAGAGAATGTACTTGCAAAATTGGGTTGTACCATCGTACTGGTGACATAGCCACCACCAATTTCAGTTCCTCCGCAATACTCAATTACCGGTTTATTATTTGCCAGTTGCATCAGATATTTCATTTCATCGGGATTAGAAACCTCACCGGTTGAACTAAAACATTTGATATTATTCCAATCCAAATTTTCCATACAACCACTATTTTTCCAGTGTCTGACAATACTAGGAACAAGACCCAGCATGGTAACTTTAGCATCTTGAACAAATTTCCCAAAGTTTTCGTCAATTGGTGCACCATAATATAAAGCGATGGTTGCTTTATTGATAAGTGCTGCAAAAACCAACCAGGGGCCCATCATCCAACCCAAATTAGTAGGCCAGCAAAAAACATCATTTTTTTGAATGTTGTGATGATAATATCCATCTGCAGCACTTTTTATAGGTGTTATGTGTGTCCACGGAATTGCCTTGGGTTCACCTGTAGTTCCGGAAGAAAAAAGTATGGTCAGGTAATCATCTGGATCTTGTATTACAGATTCAAAATGATCATTTTCAACCAAAAATTCATCAAAATAAATATCATTTTCCCTAAGTGTAATATCTGTATTTTTTGTTTTAATAACAACTGCTTTTGGTCCGTTTGCTTCAATTACCTTTTCGTATAATGGCAATGATTTTCCTGTACGCTGCAAGGTATCTTGTGTAAATATTATTCTGGGTTTAGTGATCTTTAATCTTACAGAGATCTCATTTGGAGAAAAACTATCGGCTATTGTAGCTACAGGGTTCCCGGCTTTTATACCTGCCAGATAGATTGCAACAGCTTCCAGAGTCATGGGCATGTCAATTGCGATATAATCACCTTGTTCAATACCATTTTTCCTTAAACCATTGGCAATTCTATTAACGAGTTTCTCTAAGTCTTTTTGGGTGATATTTTGTATTGTACCACTTTCTTTTTGATAAGTAATAGCTATAGCTGAATCATCATTTTGAAAGCAGGAATCTACGATATTGAAAGAAGCGCCTTTTAACCATTGAGGATTTTCAACTCCTTTCGAAATATCTAAAATGGTTTTGTGCTTTTTTTTGAATTTTATATTGAGATTGGCAATCGTTTGAGACCAAAAAATATTTTTTGTATCAACCGACCACCTCCAAAAACTTTGATAATTATCAAAACCATTGATCTGCATCATTTTGAAAATGTTGCTTTGGTAAACAGTTTTTTCAGAGGGTTTCCAATCAACTTTCAATGCCATATTAAAAATCTATTTCTTCTTCTTTTTGAGGTTGATCGTCTTTTTTATCTTTATCATCTGTTTTTTTATTGCAATCAATCTCAATATTCAAATTTTCTGGTTTTTCAAAATCACCTTTACTAACATCTAAGGTTTCATCTGCATAACATTTTTGCATATACAAAGCCCAAATGGGTAATGCCATAGAAGCACCTTGTCCGTGCCCCATACCAGGAAAATGTACTGAACGGTCTTCGGCACCAACCCAAACACCCGAAGCTAAATTAGGAACAATTCCCATAAACCAACCATCTGATTGATTTTGAGTTGTACCGGTTTTTCCTGCTATCGGATTGGTGAATTTATAGGGATATCCGGTAACTACATTATCAGGATATTTTCCTCCAGATGTTCTCAGTCGTATTCCTGAACCTGCTCTTGTAACACCCTCCATTAAATTAATAATTGTATAAGCAACTTCTTCGCTTAATGCTTCTTTGGTTTGGGGTGAGAATTCTTCTAAAACAGTTCTGTTTCTGTCTTCAATACGCGTAATCATCATGGGTTTAATATACATGCCTTTATTGGCAAAAGTGTTTAATGAGGATAGCATTTCAAACAAACTAAGATCAATGGTTCCCAAAGCAATTGAAGGGACTTCCTCAATTTTAGAAGTTATTCCGACCCTATGTGCAAATTTAACTACATTTTGAGGTGTTACCTGATCAATTAGATTGGCAGTTATTACATTTACTGAGTTGGCTAGTGCATCTTTTAAAGTACGCATTCCCCCATATTTTTCACTTGAATTCTTAGGCGTCCAATCCTCTTGTAAACCATATTTTCCTCTGGGTATTGTGTAAGGTGTATTTGGAAACTCTTCGCAGGGTGAAATTCCTTTTTGAAAGATGGCTGTAGCATAAACAAAAGGTTTAAAAGTAGAACCTACCTGACGTTTGCCCTGTTTTACATGATCATATTGAAAGTGTTTGTAATTTACACCACCAACCCATGCTTTTACATGTCCGGTTTCAACTTCAAGAGACATAAGTCCTGTACGTAAAAAATGTTTGTAGTAACGAATAGAATCATAGGGAGTCATGACCGTATCAATTTCTTTTTCCCAAGAAAATACTCGCATATTAGTTTCTACTTTAAATGAAGCTAGTATCTCTTTTTTTGATTTTCCATTTTTTTTCATTTTTCGCCAGCGGTTACTTCGTTTCATTGCTGATAACATGGTGCTTTCAACCTGTTCAGGTTCAATATCATAAAAAGGAGCAGTCTTGTTCTTTTTTTGAACCTTTAAAAATATATTCTGCAAATTTTGCATATGTTCATCAACAGCTTCTTCAGCATATTTTTGCATACGCGAATCTATGGTAACGTATATTTTTAATCCGTCACGGTAAATATTATAATTTGATCCATCTGATTTCGGATTTTCTTTGATCCATTGTTTCATAAAACTACGAAGATACTCTCTAAAATAAGTAGCAATACCATCACTATGACCCTCTAAATGAATATCTAACCTTAAGGGAAGCAGTTGTAAAGAGTCTTTTTCTATTTCTGTTATATATCCATTTCGTTCCATTTGTTTAAAGACCACATTGCGACGATCTTTAACCATCTCAGGACGACGTACAGGATTGTACAATGAAGAATTCTTTAACATTCCAACCAGCATAGTAGATTCTTCTAAATTTAGATCTTTAGGTTCTTTTCCAAAATGAATTCTCGAAGCTGAACGGATTCCAACAGCATTATGACCAAAATCATATTTATTGAAATACATCGTAATAATCTCATTTTTAGTATATTGTTGTTCCAGTTTTATTGCGATAACCCATTCCTTTACTTTTTGAATTAATGCTTTGAATTTATTTGAAGATCTTCTTTCAAAAAGAAGTCTGGCCAATTGTTGTGTAATAGTACTGGCTCCGCCTCTTGATCCCAGGTAGGCAAAAGCTCTTGCAGTACCTCGCATATCAATTCCGGAATGTTCATAAAAACGTTCATCTTCTGTCGCTACCAATGCCTGGATCAGATTTGGTGGTAGGTCTTTAAATTTAACCGGAGTTCTGTTTTCACGATAGTATTTCCCCAAAGTTTTACCATCGGATGAAATTACTTCTGTAGCCAGATTTGTTTCAGGATTTTCTAGTTCTTCAAAAGTTGGAAGTTTTCCAAAAACACCAAATGAAGCCAATAAAAAAATAAGAAAAGTAAAGACCATTCCAACTAAGAAAATCTTCCAGATCCATTTGGTAAATTTTGAAACAGGATTTTTTTTATCTTTTTTACTTGCCATATTTAGTCTATTTTTTCAATAGCTACACCCACATCTTCAATTCCGTTGAGGTAAACAAGCCCTCCTACATTCTGACTTTTTCGCATAGCGTGTTGTACTTGAATCTGGTAATTTCCCTTAACAGGAAATGTTACATTGGTTTTGTATTCTAATTTATTTTCTAAAATATCTGAAATTCCTACACCTAAAAACCTTCCATCTGAATCTGTTATTTCATATTCCAGCGTATCAACTATTTGATAATTATCAGGGAAATGAATTCCTACAATTAAAAACAAATTACTAAACTCATAAGTCTTATTATTGCGAATATTCACATAAATATTGTTCTTGCTTAAAGTGTCAATTGAATTCACATTAAATTTTATGATAGAGTCTTTATGCCACTTTGAATTATTGATGCTTTTATAATCGTCAAAGATCAGATTATTTGTACAAGATTGTGTGCTAAAGGTCATCAATAGGGCAAAAATTATAAAACCCGATAATTCAAATATTTTTTTAATCTGCATATTAATCTATTTGGATTTATTCTGAGGGTTCCTTTTTCTGTTACTCGGTTTTTTATTTCTTCTTTTCTTTCTCCTTTTCTGAGTATCAAAACGAGTTAAGCTATTTTGCCCAACAATATCAATTGAATCTAATATTTCTTCTTTATCAAGGTTTAAATCTAAAGCATAGTCTTCAAGACTTCTGCCTTTTTTATTTTGTTTGTTCAAACTGATAATTTCATTGGTTTGCTCAACAGTTAATTGATGCCATTGAATAGGATTTTCTTCGTACGCATACCAAATCCAACCTTTAAAAATATCCATTTTTTGAAAAAATGCTCTTCCTTTTTCGGTTTTTAAAGTAATCTTAGTGTCAGGAAAAATTTTAAGTGCATCTAAATAAGAATCCAATTCATAATTTAAACAACACTTTAATTTTCCGCACTGACCAGCTAATTTTAATGGATTTAATGAAAGTTGTTGGTAACGAGCAGCTGAAGTACTAACAGACCTAAAATCGGTTAACCAGGTAGAACAACATAATTCTCTACCACAAGAACCAATACCACCTAAACGAGAAGCTTCTTGTCTAAGTCCAACTTGTTTCATTTCAACCCGAATACTAAAAGTACCGGCCAATTCTCTAATTAATTGTCTAAAATCAACTCTTTCATCAGCAGTATAATAAAAAGTTGCTTTATTACCATCGCCTTGGAATTCAACATCTGATAATTTCATTTTTAAACCTAGACGACTAATGATCAATCTTGATTTTTTTTGAATTTCAGGCTCTTTTTCGCGGGATGAGACCCAATTGTCAATATCTTTTTGGCTTGCCTTGCGATAAATTTGCAAAATTTCTTTAGAATCTATTGCAACATTTTTTTTCCGCATTTGTACTTTTACCAGCTCACCAGTAAGTGAAATAACACCAATATCATGACCTGGGGAAGTTTCAACTGCAATGACATCACCAATACAAAGTGGTAATTCTTTTGTGTTTTTGTAAAATATTTTTCTTCCGTTCTTAAATCGAACTTCAGCAATATCAAATTTTTCCTGATTATCGGGTAAGGTCATGTTAGCCAGCCAGTCAAAAACAGTTAATTTTCCGCAATTTCCTGATATGCAATCACCTTCGCTATCGCAACTTTTATTTAATCCATTTATGGTAGAAGAGCAATTTGAACAGCTCATATATATTTTTATATTTTGAATCGGTAGACAAATTTACCGATATTATGTTTGTATTTAATTTTCAAAGGGTAAATATACTCAATATTGATAAAAAAAAGATAAGGCTATTTAATCTTTACACTTATTATTTTAGCAGGGCAGGATTTTTTGGCTTTTAAACAATCTTCGAAGATATTATTATCAGGTGATTTTAAGGTGTGGAATCCTTTTTTATCCCTTGATTGAAGCAAAATACATTTTCCATCTTTTTTTGACATCTGAAACTGTTTTGGTGCCATTTCAACACAGTAATTACAGCCGATACATTTTTTTCGTTGTAAAGTAATGATGACCATATTTTATAATTATTTTTGAAATTTACCGGGGCAAATGTAATATTTAAAAATATAAGTTAAAAATTGATAACTTTTTTATTAATTTGTAAGATGCTATTTAAAGATATCATAGGGCAGGAAAATATTAAAAAATTCTTAACACAAACGGTTAAGAAAGGTAGAATACCACATGCTCAATTATTTGTTGCACCTCAAGGGAGTGGTGCTTTGCAAATGGCAATCGCTTATGCCCAATATATTTTATGTAATAACGATGAAGGAAAAAATGATACTGGAGATCAAAACTGTAATTCAAAATTTGAAAAATTAATTCATCCCGATCTGCATTTTGTTTTTCCTGTTGCTGCTAGAAATAAAAATGAAAAGCATCCTATAAGTGATATGTATTTGGAAGAATGGAGGAGATTTGTAAAAGAATCACCATACGGAAGTTTGTACAATTGGTATCAGCTTTTGGGTATTGAGAATAAACAAGGACGAATAGGTGTTGATGAAGCTGAGAATATTGTTAAGAAATTAGCTTTAAAATCATATGAAGGTGGCTATAAAGTAATGATTATTTGGATGGCTGAAAAGATGAATATTTCAGCGGCCAATAAATTGCTAAAGCTCATTGAAGAACCTCCAAAAAACACTTTATTGCTTTTATTGACTGAAAATGAAGAACAGATCATCAAAACAATATTATCTCGATGTCAGGTATTGCAGTTTGGATCTTTAAGTGAGTATGATGTTAAAGAAGCATTGATCAAAAATGAAAATATTGATGAAAATTTAGCACATAAAATAGCTCATAGAGCTAATGGTAATTACAATAAAGCTATTCATTTATTACATGATGATGCCAATGAGCTTGTTTTTGAAAATTGGTTTATTTTTTGGGTACGATCAGCGTTTAAAGCTAAAGGAAATGCCTCTGTAGTCCAGGATCTGGTTGGATGGAGTGATGAGATTGCTAAAACCGGACGAGAAACTCAAAAACGTTTTTTATTGTATTGTTTACAATTTTTCAGGCAAGCATTATTACTGAATTATAAAGCTGATAATTTGGTTTTTTATGAGCCTCAAACTCAAAATTTTGATTTGAAAAAATTTGCTCCATTTGTTCATGGTGAAAATATTGAAAATATTAATCAAGCGCTTAACGATGCTGTTTACCATATTGAGCGAAACGGAAACGCAAAAATTATTTTGTTAGATCTTTCAATTAAACTGACGAGATTCTTGCATCAAAAAGAAGGGTGAAGATCTAAAATTAAAGGATTATTTTTTTAGGACAACTGCTATTTTAATGGAAAATTTATTTTAAAAAATCAACGATGTCAAAAAATTGTTGATTTTCATTTTAACTACTCGGTAATACATAAAAGAAAACAGCCATAAAATGGCAAAAACTCCCAAATAAAACAAAAACATGAAAAATAGCATGGTTATATTTCAAGCTTTTTATACTGTATAAAAGTGCTCCGAAAGTATATGATAAACCACCGGCCAATAACCATAGCAGACCTTCTAAAGGAAAATTTTCTACTAGCGGTTTTATTGCAATAATAATAACCCATCCCATTAGAACATATGCAATAGTTGATATTTTATCATATTTACCTGTGTAAAATAATTTAAAAATTATACCAACTAGAGCCAATCCCCAGGATATGCCAAATATTACCCAACCGATTGTGTTAGGTAAAACAACCAGGGCAAATGGGGTGTAAGTTCCGGCTATCAATACATAAATTGCAGCATGATCAAAAATATTTAACTTAAACCGTATTTTCGGATTTTGAACGTAGTGGTATAATGTTGAAGCGGCGTATAAAACAATTAAACTTGCACCAAAAATTGCAAAACTTGTAATATGCCATACAGTCCCATACAGACTTGAATAAACTACTAATAAGGTTAATGCAGCAATACTTAATACTAATCCAATAGCATGTGTAATCACATTTATTTTTTCTTCTTTTGAACTGTAATATTTAACTTCTTTTGACATTTAAGTATCTTAAATATGGTTAGATCACATTTTTGTTTGATCAGTTTTTAATTCTTTGTAAATGATATTATAAGTTTTGTTTTTTAATGTATTTCTGTCTTTTAGTGTTAGATCTTTTGTTTGTAAAAAATGATGAACTTTAACTCTTAATTCTCCCGGTTTACCTTTAAAAAAAGTGAATGGAAATCTTTTTTTACAGTCGTAAAATGTAATTGGAATTAATGGGATTTGAAATTCTATTGCCAGTCTAAAAGCCCCATTGTGGAAATAATCTAATACAATGCTTTCATTTTCAGGTACTTTTCCTTCCGGAAAAATACATATACTCAAGCCGTTTTCCAACCTTTTTTTAGCTTCGTAAAATGCCTGATTTCTACTCTTGGTATTATTTCTATCTACTAAAATACAAGTTCGCTTATAAACAAATCCAAATATTGGAATATTTGCCAGTTCTTTTTTGCCTAAAAAAACAAAAGGATTTTTACTAATGGCAAGCATTAACATAATATCAACTATTGATGTGTGATTTGGACAAAAAATATAGCTTTTATCAGTTAAAATATTTTCTTCGGCATATACTTTTGGAGAGAATCCCATCATAAACAGTATTACTTTCGCCCAAATATTTGCTATCTTATAAAAAGCAGGATACCTGCTTTCTTTTGAGATAACAATTATAAGTATGGGTAGCAGTATAATTATTGAGGTATATACCAAAAAGTAGAACCATATACGCCAAAGCAGAATAAATATTTTTTTAATTAAATTCATTAAAGTCAAAAATAGATTTTTTTTTGCACTTAAATAAATTTAGACAGTAAATACGAAATATGTATTTTTGCTTTTTTAATATTTAAAAATATTGAGTTAATGTCAAGAATACTTACTGGAGTACAAAGTACCGGAACACCACATTTAGGTAATTTATTGGGAGCGATCATACCTGCTATTGAAATGTCAAAAAATTCAAAAGAAGAATCTTTTTTATTTATAGCCGATATGCATTCGCTTACGCTGATAAAGGATGCAAATATCTTAAAACAAAATACTTATAGTACTGCTGCAACATGGCTGGCTTGCGGTTTGGATGTTGAAAAAACTGTTTTTTATCGTCAAAGCGATGTGCCTCAAGTAACTGAATTGTCTTGGTATTTAAGTTGTTTTTATCCATATCAAAGATTGACATTGGCACATAGTTTTAAGGATAAAGCAGATAGATTAGAAGATGTAAATGCAGGCTTATTCTCTTACCCAATGTTGATGGCGGCAGATATTTTAATTTATGATGCAGATATTGTACCGGTTGGAAAAGATCAGTTGCAACATTTGGAAATGACCCGCGATGTAGCCAATAGGTTTAATCATCAAATGGGAGAAACTTTGATTCCGCCACAAGCAAAAATTCAAAAAGGTACCATGTATGTTCCGGGAACTGATGGTGAAAAAATGAGTAAATCAAAAGGGAATATCATCGATATATTTTTGCCTGATAAACAATTGCGCAAACAGATCATGAAGATCAAGACGGATTCCACACCTTTGGAAGACCCAAAAGATCCGAAAACTTGTAATTTATTTGCATTGTATAAACTGATTGCCACAGAAGAGCAGACCAAAGATCTAAACACAAAATATTTGGCAGGAAATTATGGTTATGGTCATGCCAAGCAGGATTTTTATGAATTGATCATTGAAAAATATGCAAAAGAAAGAGAATTGTACAATTACTATATGAACAATTTAGCTGAGATTGACAAAGCTTTAGAAATTGGGGCTAAAAAAGCACATAAAGTAGCTGATGAAGTACTTGCTAGAGTAAGAACAAAATTGGGTTATTAATTGATTTGAATTTAGGTAAAGTATTTATAAAACACCCAAGGTTTTATTTTAGTGTTATTTCTATGATGGTGTCTATAGTGTCTTTTTGATCATTAGGGATCTCAAAAAATAAACCATATTTATTTAGATTATAGGTTACTTTCTTTTTGTTTTTATAGAATTGAATCTTTTTTATATTGTCTTTGAAACCGTCTATAAAAAATGACTCTTTATTCATATCTAAAACATGAAGGTAAACAATTTTTCCTTTTCGAGTCGAAACCATTTCTTTATTTGGAGTAACCGGACCCTGTGTGGTTCCGTAAATTGTTTCTCCATTTATTTTTAGCCATTTTCCAATTTCTTTTAAAGATTCAATATGTTTTAGTTGAATTTTTCCATTTGGCATGGGGCCAACATTAAGTAGTAAATTACTTCCATATCCGGCAGCATTGACAACATATTGAATTAACTCTTTATCTGTTTTATGTTTTCTATCTTTTAAATTAAATCCCCATGAACCGTTTATAGTTTCACATACTTCTTTTGGTAATAGACCAATATCAGAAGCTTCAGTCCCCCATCCCGTTGTATTTTGTCCAGGTAAATCTCTTTCGAACATTTGAAAGTCTTCACCTTTTATAGGTGCAATATGATGATTATTACCTATTAAACATTGTGGCTGTAAATCATGAATTAAACTATAAATTTCATCATAATGCCAATTTACTTTTACTTTTCCAAAATGTTTACCATCCCATTCTTTTTGGTCCCAATGACCATCAAACCATATTCCTCCTATTTCACCATAATTGGTTAATAGTTCTGTTAATTGAGCTTTCATAAAAGTAATATACTTTTCCCATTCACCACTAGCAGATCTTCCAGGAATATCTTTTCCGGTTCTACCTCTTGGAAAATAATTATCGTCATGCCAATCCAATAGAGAATAATAAAAGAATAACTTTATTCCTTCTTTTTTACATTCTTCAGCTAAGGGTTTTAAAATATCTTTTTGGTAGGGTGTTTTATTAACAATTGTATAATCGGTTGCCTTAGAATCAAACATAGAAAAGCCATCGTGGTGTCTACTTGTAATGGTAATATATTTCATACCAGCTTCTTTTGCCATTTGAACCCATTCTTTAGGGCTATAATCTATAGGATTGAAGAATGTTGGTAATTTTTCATATTCATCAATGGAAAGGTTCTTATTATTCATCACCCATTCTCCATCTCCTAAAACACTATATACACCCCAATGAATAAATAAACCAAATTTGGCTTCCTGAAACCATTTTCTGGCTTCTAAATTCTCTTTGGTTGGAATATAATTTTCTTGAGCTTTTATTGGCTGTAAAAAGACCAGAAATGTTAATGCAATTAATGAATATTTCATAATTTTCATATTTTAGTTAGCAAAGTGATCAAATATAAAAATAATCAATTTCTGTCAAATCTGTTTTAATTCTTACCATATTTTTTAAATCGATTGAATATGAGTTATAAATCTGGAGATTTTAAATTAATAAGTGAAATTTACGGTGCCGGATTGGGTTGTAAATTTTGAATTTTATCAACTTCTAATAAAATCTCTTCAGAAAGATCAATATCAATACTTTCAATATTTTCTTTAAGCTGTTCTAAAGTTGTAGCTCCTATAATATTACTCGTTAAAAAAGGCTGTTGGTTAATAAAAGCCAAAGCCAATTGAGCCATACTCATATTTAATCTTTCTGCTAAATCAGCATATTTTTTAGTCATAAATATAGCCTCATCACTTAAATATTTTCTTAAGATAAGAAGTTGAGGAAATAATTTTAATCTTGAATTTTTAGGAGGATTCTTCAAATATTTTCCGCTTAGAGCACCAAAAGCCAAAGGAGAATATGCTAATAAGCCTACTTTTTCACGTATGGCAACTTCAGCTAAACTCATTTCAAATGTTCTATTCAATAATGAATAGGGGTTTTGTATTGTCTTACATCGTGTTAAATTATTCTTTTCACTTTCATTTAGATGGCGCATTACGCCCCAAGAGGTTTCATTTGAAACACCATAATGCCTTATTTTTCCTTCTTTTACTAAAGTATCTAATTTTTCAATAATTTGTTTGAAATTATCTTCCCATTTTTCTTCAAAATCGTGTTTGTAATTTCTAGTACCAAAGAAAATTGAATTTCGTTCAGGCCAGTGTAATTGGTAAAGGTCAATATAATCTGTTTGTAAGCGTTTTAAACTTTTTTCAATGGCATCATCAATTGCTTCATTTGAGAAGCCTATATTTTTTCTAATATATCTTAACCCTTCACTTGGGCCTACAATTTTTGTACCAATAACAAGATCTTCACGTTTTTGGTCTTTGAGCCAGGTACCTATATATTTTTCTGTACTTCCTTGTGTTTCTTTCCTTCCGGGAACGGCATATAATTCTGCAGTATCTATAAAGTTTATACCTTTAGAAATAGCATAGTTTAATTGTTCATGCGCTTCTGTTTCAGTGTTTTGTTCACCAAATGTCATCGTGCCTAAACATATTTTACTTACTTTGATATCAGTATCTGGTAGGGAGGTATATTTCATTTGGAAAGTTTAATGTTAAAAGTTGAATTTAATTATCAAATGATCACATATGAACATCATACAATGCAATCTGCTTTAAAAATTTTAGAGAAATGTTGTAATATTTTTGTTTTAACCTCTTTATGCGAGAGCTTTTTGTTGAGTTCAGCTTCCATTGAAGTTACAGTTTTACCTCTTATTCCACACGGAATGATATGATCAAAATAACCCAAATCGGTACTTACATTTAAAGCAAACCCGTGCATTGTAACCCAACGAGAAGTTCTTACACCCATCGCACAGATCTTTCTTACAAAAGGTGTTCCTACATCTAGCCAAACTCCCGTTTCTCCTTTACTTCTTTCTCCTTTTAAACCGTATTCAGCAATAGTTTGTATGATAACTTCTTCTAAATTACGCATGTATAGGTGAATATCCGGAAAGAAATTGTCTAAATTGATAATTGGATAACCAACAATTTGTCCCGGACCGTGATAAGTAATATCACCGCCACGATTGGATCTAAAAAATGAAATACCTTTTTCCTTTAAGCTTTCTTCATTTAATAGTAGATTATTAATATCACCACTTTTACCTAAAGTATAAACATGTGGATGCTCAGTAAATAAAAAGTAATTTGGCGTTTGATTATCAGTATTATTTTTGCGATTTTCAAGTTTTATGTCAATGATTTCTTTAAATAATTTGTTTTGATAATCCCATGCATCCTGATAATCCTTTAAGCCTATGTCTTGTAATTTTATTTTTTGCATTATTCTAAAATAACCGTAAAACTAAGAATTTTAGGATTTTCAGTAATGGTTTTTAAACTAGTATCAATGTATAGAGTCTTTCTATCAGCACTGTATTTAGCATTTTTGAAAGAACTATTTTTTATGGGTCTTGGAAAATGATATTCTAAAGAATAAGTCATTTCATCCATATAGGATGATGTTTGTTCCATAGATTTTTTATAAGCTTCTTTTTGTTCTTCGGTCAAATCTTTTACGATAACTTTTCGCTCAAATTTTTTCCCATCAAAACTAAACCTAACATCAGTAGGAGATATAGGTGATTCTTCATTTTTTTTATCATTAATTGAGCTTCCTTTAGAGATCTTATCCTGAAGATTTTTAAGTTCGTTGAGGTTTTTGAAATCAAAAACAAAGTCCATTAAAAAAGTTCCTTTGGTTTCATCAGTAGCAATATGCAATTTCATATCTTTTAACGATTGTAATTTTTCTTGCTCTTCTTTTGGGAGCTTAGCGATACTGTCTTTTTTTTCAATAAGAAAATCATTAAAATTGATAATGGTATCAAATACTTCAGGATCTTCTATATCAGTTGAATCACCCATATTTTGCATGGCTTCCATCATGGCACTCATATCCATATTTAATGTATAGGTTCCGCTACCATCATTGTTTAGATTAATTTTTTCAGTAAACTGACAAGAAACAATACTGATGATGATAAAAATGATACTGAAATATTTTAGAAAAGTTTTCATAGGATTATTATTTAGGATTGTTTAAAATGATCAATGCTGCAATTACCCCAGGCACCCAGCCTAAAGTGGTTAAAATTAGTACAATTAGTATTGAACCACAACCTTTGTCAAGAACAGCTAAAGGAGGCATAACGATAGATAACAGTACACGCCAGAAACTCATATGAGATTTTTAAATTTGTTGAAGCAAATATCATGATTAATATTGAATCATCAAATAACAAATTTAAAATGTTCTGTGTTTAAGGTTTCGAGTTTGTAAAAATAAAACAACAAACCACAAACCGAAACAACTTTTATACATTGCTTAGTTTTGAAAAGCGTCGTACATTTGCGCCTTATTAAAAAAAATATTTTAACAAATGCAATTATCAGAACAAGAAATTGTACGTAGAGAATCCCTGCAAAAATTACGAAATTTAGGAATAAACCCTTATCCTGCACAACAGTTTAAAACTACATCAACGGTAAATAAAGTTGTTGATAAATTTGAAACTTTAGAAGGAAAAGAAGTGATTCTTGCCGGTAGAATGATGAGTCGTAGAATTATGGGGAAAGCTTCTTTTGCTGAATTAAAAGATGCTACCGGTAGAATACAAATTTATATCAATCGTGATGAAATTTGTACGAATGAAGATAAAACCATGTACAATGAAGTGTTTAAAAAATTGTTGGATATTGGCGATATTATTGGCGTAAAAGGGGAGGTTTTTAAAACCAAAGTTGGTGAAAAATCTGTAAAAGTTAAAGAATTAACGGTTTTGTCAAAAGCCTTAAAACCTATGCCTGTTGTTAAAGTAGATGCTGATGGTAAAACCCATGATGCTTTTAGTGATGCAGAGCAACGTTATAGACAAAGATATGTTGATTTAATAGTGAATGATCATGTAAAAGAAACTTTTATAAAACGCACAAAAATTACAAATTCTATACGTCAGTTTTTAAATGACCGCGGTTATTTAGAGGTAGAAACTCCCATTTTACAACCTATTCCCGGAGGTGCTGCTGCTCGTCCGTTTGTTACCCATCACAACGCTTTGGATATGCCGTTGTATTTAAGAATTGCCAATGAATTGTATTTAAAACGATTGATTGTCGGTGGTTTTGATGCGGTTTATGAGTTTGCTAAAGATTTTAGAAATGAAGGTATGGATCGGACTCATAACCCTGAGTTTTCTATGATGGAATTGTATGTTGCATATAAAGATTATATGTGGATGATGGAGTTGACAGAGGAGTTATTGGAAAAAGTAGCAAGAGATACTAACGGAACTACAGAAGTTCTGGTTGGTGAAAATAGGATCAATTTTAAAGCACCCTATGCACGTGTACCTATTTTAGAAGCGATAAAAATTCATACTGGTTTTGATGTTGCCGGTATGAATGAGGATGAACTTCGAGAAGTTTGCAAAAAAGTGAATATCGAAGTAGATGATTCTATGGGTAAAGGAAAACTGATCGATGAATTGTTTGGGGAAAAGTGTGAGCATTATTATATTCAGCCTACTTTTATTACCGATTACCCTAAAGAAATGAGTCCGCTATGTAAAGAACACCGTGAAAACCCAGAATTGACCGAACGTTTTGAGTTAATGGTAAACGGCAGTGAATTGGCAAATGCTTATTCAGAATTGAATGACCCTATTGACCAGTTAGAGCGTTTTCAGGATCAATTAAATTTATTGGAAAAAGGAGATGATGAAGCCATGTTTATTGATATGGATTTTGTGAGAGCATTAGAATACGGTATGCCACCAACTTCGGGCATTGGCATTGGAATAGACCGTTTGGTAATGTTTATGACCAATAATGCTTCGATACAAGAAGTTTTATTCTTTCCCCAAATGAAACCTGAAAAGAAGGCAATCGCGATGAGCGAAGAAGAAAAAGTGGTTTTCAATATCTTAAAATCCAATTCTCCTATACTTTTAAATGAATTAAAAACACAATCAGGTTTATCCAATAAAAAATGGGATAAGACCATTAAAGGTCTAACAAAGAATAATTTAGCCAAAGTAAATAAAACTGATGAAGGGTTATTTGTGGAGGTAGTTGAATAATATACTCAGGGCTTCACTCCAAGTGAAACCCTGAGTGAGATACAAAGGAGTTATTTAATCGTAATTCCTTTTATTATGCTTTTTGATAGCAGATTGTAGCATATAGCCACATATTTTTGGTCACTCGATGGTTTTTTAATAGATAAAAATTGAAATAAAAATTAAAAGTTTTTGTAAGACTTTATTTAAATGAATTTTTATCTATTAAAATAATACAGTTTTCACAACCCTGTACCTAAAGAAATTCCCCAGCCATAATCCTCATTACTCTTAGCAACATCTATTCCAATGCGTAAATCAGAAAGGTGTTTTAATGTATACCTAACACCAGTTCCGTAATTGTAAATTAAATCACTTGAGCTAAATTCCCGGAAAGAATTAAAAGTTTTACCAATCCCTGTAAATACAACCATAGAAATATTTTTAACTAAATTTACTCTCCACTGCATTTCAAAAATTGATACATTATTTCCTTGATAACGCATTGCAGGAACCCCCCGTAATCCAATATAAGGTTTTGCGTAAAAAGGAGCACCATCTGTTATAAACTGTGAATCAAAATGAAATATTGTAAATATGTCTTTGGATACTTTATAATAAGCATAGGCATATATTTCGCTAAACATATAGTCTTTGGTTGCTCCTAACCATGTTGCATTTTTTCTAAGTAAAAAACCTGTATAATAACCAGTTACAGGAGATAGTATTTGATCTCTATTATCAAAATTACCCAACAAAGCTAAAGCGCTAACTTTCTCTTTTATTTTACGATAAAATACTAAATCATCAAATTCAGGATGAGTAGCTTCAAGTTTAATTCCGCCATTGATATTCATAAAACGATATTGAGGGCCAATAAAAAATTTACTATTTCCTAATCTGAATATCATTTCATGTTGTGTTCCCCAAAATTTTAAATTGGTTTGAATTGGAAATTTCACCAAATCAATTGATTCTAATAAATAATAATCAAGAAAAACATCTGCATAGCCAATTAAACCAACATATCGTATTTTATCATTATTAAATGATTGATTATGGAAAACTGAAGTTAGCCATGTACCTGTACTTGTTGCTCCACCAGCAATTCCAGTAATCGTTCTGGGAGTATTTTCTCTATTTGATTTTATATTTTCTTGCATGTAAGCTAAGCTTAGAATGCCTCCATAACCTAAGTTTTCGTCAGTAATAGGAATAGGAATAGGGATAAAATCACCTTTCTTGGTTTTTTTAAGAGTATCAGAAATACTATTGTATTCACTTAGATCAGCGTTATTTTTATTAATCTTTGAAGAGGAATTATTTTGACCAAAACTGGAGAATATTCCACCTATAGAAAAGAAAATTAACAAAAACGGTATCACTAATATTTTTATTCTATCTATAAAAAAGAACAACATTATTTGATTGGTTAAAAAATGTATGGAATATTGAAAATACATTAAAAGTTCTTTTTTTTATTTTTGCAAAATAATGAAATATTTACAATTTCTTAGTACGAAATAGTCAGAGATTAACATTTATCCCTTATATTTATAAAACGATAAACAAGGTATAATGGCTGTAAATCTTTGTAAAGTTTATAAGGATAAAAAAGAAGTATCCAAAAAGAATCGGGTTTATAGATATCAATTAGATTTTTATCATAATATACTGTTTGTTCGTCGATTTTAAATTTTATTAATTAAAAAATTATCAAAATGAAAAGATTAGTTATCGGACTTATTTTAATATTCACAAGTGTGAATTTGTCCTTCTCACAAAATTCTACCACTGAACAGGAAATTATTAATCTCTCTAAAGCTAAATGGCAATGGATGGCTGACAAAAATGTAGACAAACTTGCTATACTCTTCAGCGATAGGTCAAAATTTGTTCATATGAGCGGAACTTGGAATAAGGATAGGGAACTCGATATCATTAAAACCGGAAGTATTTGGTACAAGAAAGCTGATGTACAAGATGTTGTAGTAGTAATTTTTGACGACACTGCAATCCTTTGGAACCGTATTACGCTATTGGCTGTAGTAAGAGGTAATGAGGTGTCGAATCAATTTACGGTTACTGAAATATATAAAAACCAAGAGAATGATTGGAAATTGTTAAACTTGACGTTTAGCAGTGTGCGGGACACCCATAGCATTGAACATTAGTTGAATTCAAACAAAAAGGATAAAAAACAGCAGACAAAAATGGGCATAAGCAATAGCTTCAATTCTCAAGACAACAAAAATCATATTAAAAAAACACAAATAAAATCAGAGGTCGTGGAGAACTACTGCTCATACCCGCACCGTTAGCAGAAATTATGAAATTCTATATTCTAATAACATTTTCCTTGATTGTTTTGTCCTCATGTAACACGGAGACAAAGAAGCAGGATAAAAAGGAAATTACCTTTATCGAAGAGGGAGAGCTAAGAATTTCTCGAGATAAATATTATAATCAATTATATGGTTTTTGGTTGGGACAATGTATTGCCAATTGGACAGGGTTGGTTACAGAGATGGATAAAATTGGTAATATTGGAGATATTAAAACCGGAAATTTTTACACTAGAGAAGACTGGGGAAAACCTGATCAACCCAGTATATGGGGAGAAGGTATTCCAAGTGACTTATCCCCTACCATTGATTTTGTATTTAAAAATACCGATGAAATTTGGGGGTCAGATGATGATACGGATATAGAATATATGTATCAACATCTTCTTTATACAAATAATACTAGCATTTTATCTCCACAACAAATAAGTGATGGCTGGTTAAAACATATAATACATGAAGAGGAAAATTTTTTATGGGTATCAAATCAGAAAGCATTTGATCTAATGAAGGAGGGAGTTTTACCACCTGAAACAGGAAACCCAAATAAAAACGAACATTTTGAAATGATCGATGCACAATTAACTACAGAGATATTTGGATTATTCGCGCCCACCAGACCGGATATTGCATTGAAAATTGCTCATTTACCAATTCAAACAACTGCTAGAGAAGAGTCTGAACATATTTCGAAGTTTTATGTAACCATGTATTCTTTGGCATCTAAAACAAGTTCAAACAAAACTATTAGCCAGCAAATTTATTGGATGGCTAATCAAGCAAGAGAAATTCTTCCTGATACTTCTTATGCGGCCCATATGTTCGATTACACACAAAAATTGTTTGAGTCTGGTATCCCATGGGAACAAACAAGAGACTCTATCTACTACAGATACCAAGTTAACCAAGAAGATGGATACGATATTACTTCAAAAAACTTATACTGTAATGGCTGCTTTGCAGCGGGAATAAACTTTGCTGCAAGTTTAGTAAGCTTGTTTTATGGAGAAGGTGATTTAAAAGAAACGATAAAAATTGGAACGCTGTCAGGTTGGGACTCAGACAATCCAACCGCCACTTGGGGTGGGTTAATTGGCTTTATGATTGGAAAAGACGGCATTGAAGAAGCCTTTGGTAGAAAATTCTCAAATCAATATAATATACATAGAACTAGACAAAATTTCCCCAATGATGGTATCGATTCTTTTGAAAATATGGCTAAAAAAGGATTAAGGGTTACCGATAGAATTGTAAAAGAAGAAATGGGAGGGACAATTGATTTAGAAAAAAATACATGGATAATTCCTCTAAAGCATTGGAAATGAATAGAACAAAAGGTATTAGCGGCATTAAAAGACCGCTTATACAAAACAGTTAGCCTCAATTAGAGTTGGAACAATAAACGAAAATGATTAAAAACTATAACATGACATTTAAAATACGATTTTTTTTAATAGCGGGACTTATTATTTTTCTTCAACAATGGGTGAATGCTCAGATAAACTCAAATAATCAATTTTTAAGCAAAGTAGGTATTTTGGACAGTATTTACTCTAATGTATTAAAAGAGTCTCGAGAGATTTATATTCAAATCCCATCAAGTTATAACCCTGAGAAAAAACAGAAATACCCAATAGCTTTTATTTTAGACGGAGAAGTATTTTTACCTACGCTTAGCGATGTGCATGGTTACTATAGTGGTGGATTTATGCCTGAAATGGTACTTGTCGGAATTTCTAATAATAAAAACAGAATAAGAGATTTAACAACGTCACCCATAAAAACAAAATATGGAATACCTTTTAATGAAAAAAATGGCGAGGCTGATAATTTCATCAAATTCATTCAGAAAGAACTTATTCCTTTTATAGAAAAGAAATATCCTGTTACCAATTTTAGAACATTAATTGGTCATTCTTACGGAGGCTTGTTTACCATGTACACGTTAATTAATCACCCGCATTTATTTGCCAACTATTTAGCCATAGACCCAAGCTTGGATTGGGATGACCAAAAATTATTGAAAGAGGCACAAGGATTACTTGCCACTCAGAAATATGAAAATAAATCTTTATTTATGTCTTTAAGTGGGCAATTGCATATGCAGGACTCGAAAATAACCATAGATAATGTGACGAAAGATACAACAGACTTTACCTTGTTTGCCCGTTCTAATATTGCATTTTCAAATTTAGTTAAGCAAAACAACCAAAACGGATTATTTTTTGATTGGGAATTTTATCCTAAAGACCTACATGGTACAATTCCTTTGCCTTCCA
>JAUWUU010000100.1 GCA_030617765.1 Flavobacteriia bacterium
TTCAAAAGATAAGTATACAACCTATGTTGTAAAAAGTGGTGACTCACTGTGGTTAATTTCTCAAAAATTTCCAAGTGTTTCTGTAGACCAAATTAAAAATTGGAACAATATTTGGAGTAGTAATAATATTAAACCCGGTACCAAGTTAAGAATATATTAATCAACTATTTTTAACTGTGTATTTAAACAATTTAAAAATGGTAAAAAAAATACTTCTCTCGTTTATTGTATTCCTTGTAATTACATCTTGTAACAAAAATGAAGCTGTTACATTAGTAGATTCGACAGGTAGAATTAACCATCTCTTAGTAGTAATGACTGACGAAAGCTGGCAAGGTGAAGTTGGAGATTCTTTGCGATCTATTTTAGCAGAACCACTTTTAGGATTACCTCAAGAAGAAGCACAATTTTATGTTAATCAGGTAACACCTAATAATTTTACAAAATTATTTAAAAATAATCGAAACATCTTATTTGTAGGAAAAGGTGATAAAGAAGATTTTTATATCAATCATAATGTTTATGCAGCACCCCAAACTACAATAACTGTTCTGGGGAAAGAAAAATCAGATCTAATACAGAATATTGAGCAACACAAAAAAGAGATCATTGAAGTATATAAGAAAAGGGATCTGGCATTATATCAAAAAAAAATTACTAGCAAACATTGGAAAACAGATAATATTGAAACTTTTAAACAATTAGGATTTAACTTAAAGGTTCCGAAAACCTATAATAAAATTGAAGATACAGGAGATTTTTTATGGTATAGATATCCTTTTACTAAAGGTCAGTTAAATATCCTTGCCTATGCGGTACCTGCTAAATCAAAAGCTGATCTGAATGTTAAAAACCTTATTAAGATCCGTGATTCTATTGGTAAAATTCATATTCCGGGACAATTTGAAAATACTTTTTTAATGACTGAGCCGCTATACAAACCCGCTACTAAAAATATTGATCTAAACTCCAAAGAAGCTTTAGAAACAAGAGGTTTGTGGATAGTGAAAAATGATTTTATGGGAGGTCCTTTTCTAAACTATTCAGTTTATGATAAAACAAAAAAACGTTTGATCATTGTTGAAGGATTCAGTTATTCACCGTCAACAAAAAAACGAGATTTTGTTTTTGAATTAGAAGCCATTCTAAAAACTTTAACCATTAATTAGGATACTTTTTAAATTTCTAACCCAATATTTATACTCCATAAGCTATTGTATTTCTAATAGTTACAATTAATTTATATATTTTTTGTAATGATAGTCACTTTATTATGTCTAATCATTCAAAATAAAATATATGATATTTGAAAGTAAAATTTTCAAGGCAACATTATTACTACTTGGTATAGGAATCACAATTGCCATTCTCACAGGGATCTATATGTTCAATATGCCCCATCGTAATATTAAAACTACAAATACAGACTATCAATTAAAAACTTCGGAAATTGTAAATGAATATTTACAAAACCCAACAAGTGCCAATGAAAAATATCTGGATGAAGAAGGTGAATCAAAAATATTAGAGATAACCGGCAAGATCACTTCTATAAGCATTGATTTCAATAATCAAATTGTTATCCTATTAAAAGATAATGATAGTAAAGCAGGTGTTACCTGTACATTTTCTGATGAATCAAAAATAATTGCCCAAAAACTTAAACAATACCAAATTGTAGTTGTAAAAGGCGTTATCAGATCGGGTGCTTCATACGATGAAGATCTTGAAATGTATGAAAATGTAATCTTAGAAAAATGCAGTTTAATCAATATAATTCAATCATAATTTAAAAATCAAAAACAATGAAAAACAAAATCTTATCTTTCGTATTACTTTTAGCTGTTTCATTTTCAGTTTTTGCTCAAAATGAAAACAAGTTAATAACAAAAAAATCGCATTTTAAATTTTATTCTCATACTTCGATAGAGGATATTGAGGCAAATAATTATAAATCTGTTGGAACAATTAACACTCAAAGTGGAGAAATTGTCTTTTCAGTTCCAATGCAAAGTTTTGAGTTTGAAAAAGCAAAAATGCAGCAACATTATAATAGTCCAAAATTTTTAGATACTAAAAAATTCCCCAAAGCAAAATTAAAAGGAAAAATTACCAATTTTGGAGATATGAATTTTAAAAAAGACGGTGAATATAATGTACAGATTGAAGGAGAATTATCAATTCATGGGCAATCAAAACAAATAAATGAAAATGCCATAATTAGTGTTAAAGGAAATAGTATTAAATTAAATAGTACTTTAAACTTAACTTTAGCTGATTTTGGAATCGCATTTAAGGATGGTAAACCTTCTACAAATATTGCAAAAGTTATTAAAACTACAGTTGTAGCAGAATATTAAATTTTAGGTTGATTAGAAAAGTGTCGATCATACTTGAATAAGGTCCGGCACTTTTTGCTTTTTACATTTGAAGACCTTTGGAAAAAAAGGTTTTTGCAAAGGTCTTTTTTGTTTACTTTATTAATTTTATATTATTAGCTTCATAAGTTTTTATTTCTCCATTCCCATCACTAAAGATCAAAAAGGCTTTTAATTCAGGATGATCTTTTAAAAATAATTTACTTTCTTCAAAACCTAATGACATTAAAGCTGTAGCATAACCATCAACATCAGCACAATCAAGGTTTGCAATAACTGAGGCACTTAATAAATTACTTTTACTCGGAAATCCGGTTTTGGGATCTAAAGTATGCGCATATTTTTCGCCGGTTTTGATATCAATTTTAAACTTTCTGTAATTTCCTGAAGTTGCAATTGATTCATCTTCTAAGTTTATAAAAGTTTGAAATGAACGTGTCCCATCAAAATTTGGTTTTTCTATAGCGATCTTCCATGGTTTGTTTTTCGGATTTACACCTCTTGTTCTCACTTCTCCCCCAATTTCAACCAAATAATTATTAATTTGTTTTTTTTCAAAAAACCTTCCCAAAATATCTACTGCATAACCTTTTGCAATAGCATTAAAATCTAAATACATTTCATTCTGTTTTTTAACAACTCTCTTATCTATGATCTTTATTTTATCTAGACCTACCAATTCTAATAAACTTTTAATTTTTGCAGAATCTAATTCATCAATTTTTTCTCCAGGACCAAAACCCCAGGCATTTACTAAAACTCCAATAGTAGGATCAAAATAACCATCAGTTTCCTGATATATTCTTTTAGATTTTTCAAAAACTTCAATAAACATCTCATCAACTATAATTGTTGTATCTCCACTATTTATTTTTGATATATCAGAAAATGGAATATATGTAGATAAAGATCTATTTACTATATGTATCAAACTATCAATTTGTTTTTCAAAATGTCGTTGTTCACTATCCATATAAGTTATATGAAACATAGTTCCCAGAGCTTGCCCCTCTAACTGAAATTTGCTTTCAGATTTTGTTGTGTTCTTACAAGATAAGGTCAAAAAAAATAAAGTAAATAGAATTATTTTATTCATTATTTAAAAATTACATAAAATTTAACAACCAAAGGTAATTTATATATTAAATTTGTATCGTAAATTACCTGAAAAAGATTAATAACAAATAAAATTATTAATATATTTGTAACTTATTTAAATTTAATAAATATTATGAAAAAATTATTTTTTACAGCAGTAGTTGTATCTATTCTATTAAGTTCATGCGTTTCTAAAAAACAATATGCAGAACTTGAAGATCAGTACGGAGTAACAAAACAAGATCTAGTTGACGCAAAAGCTGATCTACAATCTTGTTTAATAGAAAAGGATCACCTAACAGCTATGAACACTTCATTGAAAGATGACAAATCCCGTTCATTACAGCAAGTTGAAAATTTAACTGTTTTGACACAATCATCATCTGATAATATCAAAGAAGTTATTGCACAATTAAGTGAAAAAGATAAATATATCAATGGAATTAGAGATGCAATGACAAGAAAGGATTCAATAAATCTTGCTCTAGCCTTCCAATTGAAAAGAGAATTAGCTGACGGAATACAAGATGAAGATATTCAAATTGATGTTGAAAAAACAGTTGTTTATATCTCAATTGCAGATAAAATGCTATTTACAACAGGTAGTGCTGAAGTTTCTGAAAGAGCGAAAGTTGTTTTAGGAAAAGTAGCAACCGTTATTTCTTCAAGACCTGATATGGAAGTTCAGGTTGAAGGTTATACTGATAATGTGCCAATTAGCACAAAATGTATGAAAGATAACTGGGATCTAAGTGTAGCCCGTGCAACTTCTGTTGTGAGAGTTTTACAAAATGATTACAGTGTTGATCCAGGTCGTTTAATTGCTGCCGGTAGAAGCGAATATGTTCCTTTAGAAAGTAATGATACAGCTCAGGGAAAATCTACTAACCGTAGAACAAGAATTGTAATTTTACCTAAATTAAATGAATTCTTTGATATTTTAGAACAAAAACCTGAATAAATAAAAAACTTATATTTTATTAAAAAAGCTGTTGGAACTCCAACAGCTTTTTTAATTATTTAATATCTCTTTAAGTCTATTAAAAACAGTTTTGTCATTAATCATATTATAATGATCTCCTTCAGAAATAACATTTAACTCAGAATTTTCTTTTGTTAATTCATGAAGTTTAATACTGTTTGTATAATTAACTAGTTTATCTTTTTTACCGTGAAAAATAAAAATATTACAATTTACATTCGTAATAAATTTAGCAGTATCAAATTTATATTTTAAAATTAATTGATAAGGTAAATAAGGGTAAAGAAATTTAACTGTATAATTCATGTTAAATAGCGGAGACCCTAATATTAATCTTTTAGGATTATTTTTTGAAGCTACATAAGTTGCAAAGGTTGCTCCTATCCCCCTACCCATTACAGTAATATGATCCTCACTAAAGTATTTTTTTGTGTAATCGTACCATAATTTACTATCTTCTAACATGGATTGTTCATTATAGTTTCCAGTACTTTTACCATACCCTCTGTAATCCATTAATAAAACATCATAATTAAATTCAATTAAAAGTTCAGCCGTAGCATTCATATTTATAATATTTCCAGAATGGTTATGAAATATTAATAATATCCCTTTAGGGTCTTTTCCCTTAAAATGTAATCCATTCAAAATATGACCATCTTCTGTTTTTAAATTTATTTCATCAAATTCATTTTTAAAAGAAAATTGAAAATCTTTAGGTAATTTTTCAGCATAAAAAATAAATCTGTCTTGAATAAAATACAGAACAATATTAACCAGTAAAAAAGCTAAAATTATTACTAATAATATGATAGACCAAGTAGCCATTTGTTTTGAATATAAAATAAAAGTACGTTATATTTTGTTATAATCATATAATTTAACACACTTTATAAAATATCACATAAAAAAACCGTCATAAAATGACGGCTTTTTGTAATAATATTTAAATATTTCTATCCTCCGAAATCATCAAATCTTATATTTTCATCCGGTAAACCAAAGTCTTCACCCATTTTTTCTACTGCTTTATTCATCATAGGCGGTCCGCAGAAATATAATTCAATATCTTCAGGATTTTCATGTTTTGATAAATATTGATCAATTACAGCCTGATGAACAAATCCTAAGAAACCATCTCCTTTTCTATCATCAATATCTTTCATTGTCTTCCAGTTATCTTCTTCAGCGGGTTCTGAGAGAACGGCAAAGAATCTAAAATTAGGAAACTCTTTTTCAAGTTCTCTAAAATGTTCAACATAAAATAATTCACGTTTTGACCTACCACCATACCAATAAGTAACTTTTCTTTTAGATTTTAAAGTTTTGAACAGGTGATATAGGTGTGAACGCATTGGTGCCATACCTGCCCCTCCACCTACATATAACATTTCTGCATCTGAATCATTAATAAAAAATTCGCCGTAAGGACCAGAAACAATTACTTTATCTCCAGGTTTCCTGCTAAAAATATAGGAAGAAGCAATACCTGGATTAACATCCATCCAACCGTTCTTAACTCTATCCCAAGGTGGTGTGGCAATACGAACATTAAGCATTACATTTCTACCTTCAGCAGGATAGGAAGCCATAGAATAAGCCCTTTCAATATTGTCATTGTTCTTCATTTTTAAAGGCCAAAGATCAAAATTATCCCATTCCGTTTTGAACTTTTCAGGTTCGCCGGGATGTTCTTTTGGATGTGCATCAATGTCAATATCTTTATAGTTTACATCTGTTTTAGGAATTTCAATTTGAATATAACCACCGGCTTGATAATCCATATCTTCAGGTAATTCAACAATAAATTCTTTAATAAATGAAGCAACATTATAATTAGAGACAACAGTTGCTTCAAATTTTTTAATACCAAAAATCTCTTCAGGAATTGTGATTTCCATATCATCTTTTACCTTAACCTGACAAGCCAAACGTATTCCTGTTGCCAATTCTTTTCGAGTAAAATGAGGTGTTTCTGTTGGTAGTGCTTCTCCTCCACCCGATTGCACATGACATGTACACTGTATGCATGTTCCTCCTCCTCCACAAGCGGAAGGTAAGAAAATACCCTGCTCACTTAAGGTAGATAATAATGAAGAACCCATTGGTACTTCGACTTCTTTTTCTTTATTGATCAATATTTTAACCTTACCCGAAGGAAGTAATTTTGCTTTGGCAATCAATAATATTGCAACTAAGATCAAGACTAATATCAATGAAAAAACTATACTTGCTACTATTGGATTCATGTGTGTCTTTTTTATTCTTATAATTTTATTCCTGAAAAGCTCATAAAAGCTATGGCCATTAAGCCTGTAATGATAAACGTTATACCCAATCCTTTTAATGGTTGAGGCACGTTTGAATAAGTTATTTTTTCTCTAATAGATGCGATGGCTACTATAGCTAAAAACCATCCAATACCTGAACCTAAACCATAAACAGCCGACTCAGTAATTGAAGAAAAGTTCTTCTGTTGCATAAATAATGAACCTCCTAAAATAGCACAATTTACGGCGATCAATGGTAAAAATATTCCTAAAGCGCCATAAAGAGCTGGTGCATATCTTTCTACAATCATCTCAACCAATTGTACCATTGAAGCGATTACTGCTATAAATAGAATAAAACTTAAAAAACTTAGATCAATATTAGCATATTCAGGACCTAACCATGTCAAAGCTCCTTCACGTAATATATAAGTATCTAATAAATAGTTGACCGGAACTGTAATGACCAAAACAAAAATTACTGCAGCTCCCATACCTACCGATGTTTTTACTGTTTTTGAAACAGCCAAATAGGAACACATTCCTAGAAAATAGGCAAAAACCATATTGTCTATAAAAATGCTTCTAATAAATAAACTTCCTAATTCTTCCATGATAATTAATATTATTTTAAAAAGTTGATTAAATCCAACAACTCATTATTTTATTTTATTTTAATTCTCGATCAATTTTCTATTCTTAGATCTCTGTAACCAAATAATTACGCCAACCGTTATCAAGGCCATGGGAGATAATAACATGAAACCGTTATTTTCATATCCAAATTGGTATAACCCGGTTGATTCTGCCACTGTTTTTGCCTTATGGCCTAATACTTCATAACCCATCAATTTACCCGATCCTAACAATTCTCTAAAAAATGCTACAACAATCAGGATAAATCCGTATCCGGCAGCATTACCAACACCATCTAAAAATGCTTTCCATGGTCCATTTGCCATTGCAAAAGCTTCTAATCTCCCCATAATAATACAGTTGGTAATAATTAATCCAACAAATACAGAAAGTTCTTTACTTACATCGTAAGCATAAGCTTTTAATACCTGATCAACAACAATCACTAAAGAAGCAACTATCAATAATTGTACAATAATTCGAATTCTATTAGGTATTAAATTCCGTAATAAGGATACGATCACATTACTAAAAACAAGTACAAATAATACTGCTAATGCCATTACAATAGCAGGTTTTAATTGCACTGTAATTGCTAAAGCAGAACAAATACCTAGCACTTGTACTGTAATGGGGTTATTATCATCCAAAGGATCTATAAGTAATGACCTATTTTGCTTAGAAAATAAGCCTTCGTTTTCTACAGCCATAATTAGTTATTTTTGAGATAAGGTATATAATTATTTAATCGTTCTTCAACCATCAAAGAAACACCATCCGAAGTAATTGTTCCACCGGAAATAGCGTCAACTCCATGTATATCATCAGCCTTTGCACCGCCTTTTACTGCTTTTACTGAAACAAATTCATTATTTTCATCAAAAATCTTTTTACCAATATATTGGTCTTCAAACCATGATTGATTTATTTCAGCACCTAAACCGGGCGTTTCAGATTTGTGATCAAAAGAAGCGCCAACAATTGTGTTTTTATCACTATCTAAAGCAATATAACCCCAAAGAGCATCCCACAAACCTGCACCGTACAGGGGAATAATATAAAATGTTTTCCCTTCTTTTTCGGCTTGATAAACAGGATAATTTTGTTTATCATGATCTTTTTTAACTTCTTTACTCAAGTCTAATTTAAATGCATCAACTTCATCATTTACAGTTCCATCAGGAAACAATGCCAGTTGTTGTTTAACATAATCATCATATTTAAGCGAAGCTTCATCTCTACTCACATCAACACCTATTGTTGATAGTATGTTTTGCATTTTTTCTTTTCTAACATTTTCAGCTTGCAACGGTTTTAATGAAGTTGCTGTGAACGCTAGTCCGGAAGCAACTATAATTATCATTATTATCGCAAAAAGAAATGTATATACATTACTGTTTCTATCCATAATAGTTATGCTTTAACTTTTTGTAAACGTTTCTTTCTTTTATTTATATTACTTTCAATCACATAATGATCAATAGTTGGCGCAAAGACATTCATCAATAAGATTGCCATCATCATTCCTTCAGGTAGTGTTGGATTTATTATACGGATAAGAATGGCAAAAATACCAATTAAGAATCCATATATCCATTTACCTTTCGTAGTTTGGGCCGCAGTTACCGGATCAGTTGCCATAAAGACAATACCAAAAGCAAATCCACCAACTAACAAATGTTTCCACCAGGGATAGTTAAATAACTCATTGGTTTCGCTACCAATTAAATTAAAAATAAAACCCATAATTGATGCTCCAATAAGTGATGAAAGCATAATCCTCCAACTTGCCATTCCCGTAAAAAGTAAGAATGCGGCACCTATTAATATCATTAAAACCGAAGTTTCTCCTATCGAACCCGGCATAAATCCCATAAACATATCATAAACACTGGTGGTAGGGATATTGTTTGCAGCTAGAGTTCCTAAAACTGTTTCTCCTGA
>JAUWUU010000082.1 GCA_030617765.1 Flavobacteriia bacterium
ATCAATCATGATTTTGTTTATGAAAATGATCAGGGAGGAGATTTACATTTAGTTTATTCGGAGTTGCGTAGTTTTATAACTGCTGAGTATAGCCGCAAGATCTTTAATGATTTTTATCTGGGGGTTATGTATTTAGGAACAAAAACCAAGTACAAATTCGATCAGGGAAGTGAAGAAGAGAATGATTTTAGCGAAGAATTTTTTAAAGAAAATGGTATAACAGATAATTTTATTTCAAGTATTGGATTAAATTTTTCTTTTGATAATGTAGATTATGTTTATAATCCAACAAAAGGCTTGATGTTTAGTATCCGCCCGAAATTAAACAGAGAATGGTTAGGTAGTGATAACGATTATATTGATACAGATTTTACTGCATCCTATTTTATTCCGTTAAAAGTGGGTCAAGTTTTAGGTTTTTCATTAGCAGGAGGAATTGCAACAGGTGATGTGCCGTTTGATGGTTACCAAAGTTATGGTGCCCGTAATAATCTAAGAGGCTACCAAACAGGCAAATACAGAGGAAGAAATATGGTGGCTTTACAAGCCGAATATCGTAGAAATATTCATAATAGATGGGGCGCAGTTGCATTTGCAGGAACCGGAAGTATTTGGGGAAATGAAAATAATGGCGAAGAATCTTTCGAAAGAAACTGGCTACCAAGTATTGGTGTTGGTGCCAGATATATGATATCAAAAGAAAAGAGAATCAATTTACGCTTAGATTTTGCTTTAGGCGTTGATGGCAACCAAGGTGTTTATTTTGGTATCATGGAAGCTTTTTAAGCTAAATTATTCATCCGTTATACTACAGAATCAAGAATATTAAACATTTGTGAATTTGTGGTTTTTTTTTAATTATTACCTGATTATCAGTATAAAAAAAGGAAATATCTAAAATATTTATAAAAATTGTCGTATTTTTAGGTTTACATGTAAATTTCTTATTATGGCTAATAAAGATTTTTTTATAGATGTAAAAAATTATGTATTTGACCTGTTCAAAAATTCTCTTCCTCAACAAGTAGTTTATCATAATCAAAACCATACTTTGCAAGTGGTTAAAGCAGTAAATGAAATTGCCTTGGCTGAAAACATTTCTGGTGAAGATTTAGAAATATTATTGCTGGCAGCATGGTTTCACGATCTGGGGTTTACAAAAGAGCTTGAAAACCATGAAGAAATAAGTAAAAAAATTGTAGCTGAATATCTTAGTAAAAGAGGCTTTTCAAAAGAAAAGATCTCTAAGATACAATCAGTGATCAATGCTACAATAATGCCTCAAAATCCCACCAATAAATTAGATGAGATTATCTGTGATGCCGATCTATACCATTTAGGCACAAATGACTTTGACAAAAAATCAAAATTACTGCGTTTAGAACATGAGAAATTAAGCGGTAAAAAACTAAGTGACATTGAATGGCTACAGGAAAATGAACAATTTTTATCAGATCATAAATATTTTACAAATTATGCTTTTGAAAAATTAAATGCGCAAAAATTATTGAATTGGGTAAATGTTAAGAATAACCTGCAAAAAACCAAAATAAAGATCAAAGAACAAGAACTTAAAAATAAATTAAAAAAAGATTCCATAAAACTCAAAAAACAAAAAGAAAAAAGACCCGGCAGAGGTGTAGAAACTATGTTTAGGGTTACCAATAGAAACCATCTTAAACTCATTGATATTGCTGATACAAAAGCGAATATCTTGTTGTCAGTAAATGCAATTATTCTTTCAATTGCGCTATCTAATCTCTTTCCAAAATTAGATAAACCGGATAACTATTATTTAATATACCCTACATTAATATTTTTATTGATAACCGTTGTAACCATGGTGTTTTCAATATTATCAACCAGACCAAAGGTTACTTCAGGTAAATTTTCAAAAAAAGACATCGCAAATAAAAAAGTTAATTTATTGTTTTTTGGTAATTTCCATAAAATGGAATTAGAAGATTATCAAAAAGGCATGATTGATATGATGAATGATAATGATTACTTATACAAATCATTAATAAATGACCTTTATTATTTAGGTAAAGTTCTCGATAGAAAGTATAAACTTTTAAGAATTGCCTATTCTATATTTATGTATGGAATAATAATTTCGGTTATTGCTTTTATAATTTCTTTTGGAATGATGAAGAATTCCGGAATGAGTTGAGTTGTAATGATGTAATGCTATAATGATTTAATGATTTAATGATTTTTGAGTGTTTAGAAATATTTTTTATTATAATTAACTAAAACCCGTAAAGCCTTTAAACCTGAGATTCCTTTCATATCTTCAATATCAAGTTCTTCAATACTATCCAGTAAATATTTTTTTGATTGTAATTGTTTGATATATTTTAAGTATTCGTTTCTTTCACTGATCTGACTGTAAACTATTGCAATTTTACCCGGTACAGTTAATCGGTTATGAGTATTTTTAATATACGATTTATCAATTCGTTTTTTTATAATCTCATATCTTACATTTTTAGCGCCATCAATATCAAAACGTTTTTCATCCATTCTGAATTTAATGGATAAAGGTTTGTTATGAACTAAGATCAGGGAAGCAACTTCTAAGGGGTGTTCTAATTTTTCTTTTAAACCATGAACAATATATTCCAATTCACACATCATTTGTAATTGCCAAAGTCTGAGATTACTAAGGTCAATCTTATTATAATCACTTTTTTTAACCAAGGACTGACCTATGTACATAGTATAATCAACCCCATCTGTTTTATATCTTTCAAAATAATGAGGAAACATCTTTTGTGCCTCAATCTGTTTTTTATCAATAAATCCGGCCAGTTCTTTATTTAATTTATCAACACTTTTTTCATATTTTTTTCTTTTATCATAAACAACATGAAGTTTTTTATCAATTTGCTGCATATAATTTTCAATATCTGATCTTATTAATTTGTTCAATGTCTTTAAACTACCAAATGTTGGGTAAATTTCTTGTATTAAAAAATTAGTTAATTCTTCTTCGTCTCCTGAATATAATCTCTTCTTTATATTATTTTTAAACTCCTTAATTTTAGATAAAAGATCAATATAAATTATAAGATCAAAGCTATTCTTTGCTTTTTCAATTATCGCAAGTGTTAGATTCAATTGTTTTATCAGGTCTTTTTGAACTGCTGAGTTTCGTGCTATTGAAGAACCTTTAATATCACACTGACCGTATAACGGAATTACATCTTTAAAAACAATATTTTTAATGTCTTCTGATGTATTACTGTTCGTTTCAATATTTGAAAGGAATTCTTCGGCAGCATTATAGAATTTCCATTTAATTGTTGGATGTAATGAAGTATAGTGTTCCTGAATGATCGATTCCAGATTATTGACATATTCTTCCATATATCTCAGTGCTCCCATCTTAAAAACAGGAATTATATCCTTTAGCTTTTCTGTATTAATAGAATTTAATTCGTGTTTATTCTTTGAAACCAGTTCCATAATTCCAAATAATTCTTCAGTGAGTATAATCGGAACTAATATGATACTTTTAATGTCTTTCTTTTTTAAGGATTTATAAAATCTATTATAATTGGTTGATTTTCCATATTTATCTACATCGGAAATGGTCAACATTTTTTTTTCTTTAAAAACCTTTGTAAAGATCTCATCGCAGGAATTTTCATCACAAGCAAAATCATTTTTCCCTTGAACAAGAAAGCTATTCTGATTGTAATAATACCGATATGCCAATTGATTATTATGTAAATAATATGTTGAGAATTCGAATTTTAATGAGTTTGAATCAAATAAATTTGAAATGTTTTGCTGTAGCTCATGAAAGGCCTGTTCATCTTTTATCAGCAAATTTTCTTTAATATCTGATATTAACTGATCTGAAGTTACATCAAACAGATTCATAATACCAAATCCTTTAAATTCATAACTGTTAACAGGAAATTTTTCTTTCCAGATATCAATATTATCAAAATTATCTAGTAATTCTTCTATATCTCTTTTTGAGATTTTAAGTGCATTTTTTAAGGGTTTTATTTTAAAAAGATCTTTATTGTATTTTACCCTATAATTTTTAGTGAACCCCTTTTTAGTACTGGGAATGTCAAAATAAAATGGACGCTCAAATTTTAATTTAACTTTATAATAATGGACCAAAATAAAAATACAGGAAGAAATATAAATGTTTGATTTATCAACATTTCTCAGTTTTAGTTCATAAGCTTTACCTGCATCATCCAGTATTCTTTGAAATCTTTTTGATAGTTTGAATGTTGTAAAATCAAATGGAATACTGACCGCTTTTATCTCATCATTTTGTAAAATCTCAGGGAAAATAATATCTAATAATTTATCAATCTCCTTATTGAATTTCTGTAAATCATTAAAATCTTCAATTCCTTCTCTTAATATTGGGTATTTTTTATACTCTTTAAGTAATTCATGGGCAGTTGAAAATAAATAATGATCTTTATTTATTATTATATTTTCAAGATATTCAAAAATAGCCTCAAAACTAATTTTAATATTTAAAGGCAATTTTAGATTTTTATCAATAAGTGATGGAAGTATTTTCATGTGTGTTTTTAATCAAACAAGTTCAATTTTTTATGTTATATCCAAAAATATAAATTTTATTTGATACGTTGGTTGTCTGTATATTATAAGGTAATACCATTGAATCTCACTGGCGACACAGTTACTTATTATAAAATGATGATGGTATTTATCTAGTCCTCAATCTATCAATAATTTCCTTTTTGAACCTAGTATCATTTACCATAACTTCAAAAAATTCTGAAATAAATTTTTTACAAATCGAAAACTCTTTTGGATTATCAAAAAATGGTTCTAAACTATCTACAATTTCAAGTAGTTCAATTTTGTTATCTATAAATTCTTTTCTTACTTGTTGAATAACTTTTGGATCTCTTTTAAACCCTCTATAAAATCGTTCTCTTACTGAGGATATAGGTAATTGTTCATCATTAATAACCGAAACAACAGAATAATGAGTATCTACAAGTCCTGACATATCAAAATCATATGGAAGTGGCACAAATGTTTTATTAACAAACAAAAGTTTTTCATTGTGTTGAGCATAAGTTGAATAATCAGTATTAGCAATCATATACTGAAAAAAAGAATTCTGAACTGAGGTTACAGGATCTTGAACCGCTGGGTGGATACGCCTTTTTAAAACATCAGCTCCACTTCTTTTTGCAACATTTTTATCATCTTCAACTAAAATACCCTTAAGATTATAACTTTTCTCTTTTTTGCCTTTCATTTCTGTAAAAGAAATATCTACCAATCTGGTTTTAAAATGATAAAGTGAAATTATCTCATAAAATTTATAAGCCATGTATTCTTTTACAACATAATCATTGGTTCCTTTCTTAGAGGAACAAGGCATCACTAGTTTTAATTTCTTATTTCCTTCAAATAAAGTGCCTTTACTAATCGATTTATTGATCTTCACTTTTATTGGAGGAAAATAACAATTTATAAGTCTGAAATTTCCGCGAACCCTTAATTCAACATCCAGTTCCTTCCATGAACCATCTTCCTGATAGGAGAGCATTGTTTTAATGTAAGTACTGTCATTTGTTTGTTTCTTTATATTTTTATTTGAATAACTTAATTTTATAGGAAGTATCTCTTGACTCCTAAAAAGTTTAGCTTCTTGTACAGTTTGGACTGAGTCTTTTACATTCTGCGAAAAAGAATAATTATATGCAATAAAAAGAAGGAAAACATATATTACTTGTTTTTTCATAATAATGCTTTTAGATTTATAAAGTTAATGTAATAAATTCATATTTAATGCATTAATGCCAAATAATTATCTGTAGAACACCAATTTAAATAATAGAATTCAAAATATAAATAAAAATTAATAACAAGCAATCAAAAGGATGTGGCAAACAATTATTAGATTTATATTTGATAGTTGTGGAAATATTTCAGAACTAAAATGATCAAAAAACAACGATTAAGCTTAAAATAAATCCTTACTTTTGAGAAATTAAAAATGAATAATGCATTTTAAACATCCAGAAATTTTATACGCTTTATTTGCACTTATTATTCCCATTTTTATTCATTTATTTCAACTTCAAAAATTCGAAAAAGTAAAATTTACCAACGTAAAACTTTTAAAGAAAATTGAACAACAAACCCGTAAAAGTTCAAAATTAAAAAAATGGTTGATCTTAATTACCCGACTGTTGCTTTTAACTGCTTTAATTTTAGCATTTGCTCAACCTTATTATGGAGAAAATACAAAGCAAAAAACCAAAGAAACTATCATTTATTTAGATAATTCACTAAGTATGCAAGCCAAAAGTAAAAATGGTGAACTGCTTAAAATTGCCATTCAGGATCTAATTGAGTCTTTTCATAATAAGAATCAAAAGATAACGCTGCTAACTAATGATCAGGTCTTTAAAGACTTCCAGGTAAATAATGAACTCCTAAATATTGAATATTCTCCAATACAAAAAGACCTCCATTCAATTTTTTTACAGATCAGCTCTTTACAAAATATAAATAATAATACTGGTGATCACATCATTTTGATCTCTGATTTTCAGAAAAATAATCATGGTATTTTTACCTTAAAAACAGATAGCCTTTCAAGCTATTATCTGGTTCAATTATTGCCTGAAAAAGCTAAAAATATCACGATAGACAGTATATGGATTTCAAAAAGGGACAATGAAAATTTAACACTAAAGACCCGTATTAAAAGTTACAATTCATCTAATAAAAATACCAATGTATCATTTTATATAAATGATGAATTAAAAGGAAAAACGAGTATTGAAATTGGAAATAACAAAACAAATGAAGTTGAGTTTATCACACAAAATACAGACAATATAACGGGGCATATTAACATTAATGATGCTGATCTTTTATTTGATAATACAATATTTTTTGCAATTCCAAAAGATGAAAAAACCAAAGTATTGACCATAGGTAAAAACAGTTCATTTTTGTCAAAAATTTACAATAAAAATGATTTTGATTATGTTCAATCCGAATTAAAAAAATTGGAAATTGGTGATATTTATGGTCAGAATTTATTGATATTAAATGAACTTGAACAATTTCCAAAATATTTGATCAACGCATTACAAACTTATGATGAAAATGGTGGAAATCTAGTCATTATTCCTTCAAATATACTGAATACTGCTTCCTACAACGACTTATTTTCTACTTTGCAGATTGGAATAATTACTGACAAAGAAGAAATAAAAAAACTGATAACCAACATCAACTATGATCATCCTTTCTTTAAGAATGTATTTTTAAAACAAATAAAAAATTATCAATATCCTATTGTTTATCAATATATTAACAGTGTAATACCAAAAGCTTCATATCTTTTAAAATTAGAAAACGGGAAAAACTATGTCGCTGAAATTGATAAAAACAATAGCAAGATCTATTGGGTTGCTTCTGCATTAAATAAAGAAAGCTCAAACTTCACTTCATCCCCATTGATAATTCCTATTTTTTACAATTTTGCTTTACAAAATAAGACAAACAAACAATTGTATTATGAAGTTGGAAAAACAAATTCTATTTCGGTTAGATCAACTTTACAAAAAGATGAAGTTTTACATATTACAAAAGATGAGTTTAATTTTATTCCCCTTCAAATTAGTAAAACAGATAAAGTGATAATTACAACATCAAATCAGCCGACTAAAGCAGGAATTTACCAAATTTCAGATAAAATTGAACTTAAAAAAAATATTGCTTTTAATTATGATGGATCTGAAAGTAATTTACAATATCATTCTGTAAATGACAATATAAATGATAATGTTCAATATTTCAATAGTGCTAAAAATGCAATAACTAAAATAAATGAACAAAATAAAACTCATAATTTATGGCAATTATTTATTAGTTTTGCTCTGATATTTTTAATTGCCGAAATTCTTTTACAAAAGCTATTAAAAAATCCATAAAGAATATGTTTATCTTTATTTAAACTTTCTACAAGTGAATATACTTTTTAAATCGGTAAAAATAATCGATAAAAGCTCTGCTTATCACCATCAAATTAAAGATGTATTAATTAAAAATGGTATTATTACCAGTATTTCTGAAAAGATCTCAAAACCAAAGAATTGTAAAGAAATTTCATTAAAAAACTTACATATTTCTAATGGTTGGTTTGATACCAGTGTTTCTTTTGGCGAACCGGGTTTTGAAGAAAGAGAAAATATTGAACACGGTTTAGAAGTTGCTGCTAAAAGCGGATTTACAGCTGTAGCAGTAAACCCAAATACAAACCCTGTTATCGATCATAAGTCGGCGGTTGAATTTATAAAGAACAAAGCTACAGGCAATGCTATAGATCTATACCCTATTGGAAATTTAACACAAAATGCTGAAGGGAAAGAATTGGCTGAGATATATGACATGCAAAACTCTGGAGCGATTGCATTTGGTGATTACAATAAAGCTGTTAATAATGCCAATTTATTAAAAATTGCTTTGCTCTACACCCAGAATTTTGACGGATTGGTGATGAGTTTTCCACAAGAAAAAACAACGGCTACTTTAGGATTTGTAAATGAAAGTTTAAACAATACAAAACTGGGTTTAAATTCTATTCCGGCATTGGCCGAAGAATTACAAATCGTTCGTGATCTGTTTTTATTAGAATATACTAATGGTAAATTACATATTCCTACAATTTCAACAGCCAAATCAGTAAAACTGATAAAAGAAGCAAAGAAAAAAGGTTTAAAAATTTCTTGTAGTGTTTCCGCTCATCATTTAGTTTTAACCGATAGCGAACTCAAAGATTTTGATTCAAATTATAAAGTGTTACCACCATTACGATCATTAAAGGACACAAAAGCTTTGATCAAAGGTGTAAAAGACGGCACAATTGATATGGTTACTAGTGATCATAATCCGATTGATATTGAAAATAAAAAAGTAGAATTAGAAAATGCTCTTTATGGTACCATAGGTTTAGAAAGTGTTTTTGGAAGTATTCAATCTGTTTTAGGTCTAGATGTTACTATTGAAAGTTTAACCGAAAAACCCAGAGCAATATTTGGTCTGTCAAAATTAAAGATTGCAGAAGGAGAGCGTGCCAATCTCACTTTATTCGATCCAGAAATGGAATATACATTTAGTGAAGAGAACATTTTATCTAAATCAAAAAATTCGGCGTTTTTAGGTAAAGATTTAAAAGGAAAAGTTTACGGCATTTACTCAAATAATAAGTTGGTATTAAGGTAATTACTAATTAAAAAACATATTATTAAAACAAAATATTATTTTTATTAAATTTTATTATATTTACAATAATTAATCAAATCATTTTAAAAATGGAAAATCAAACAGTTAATGATGGTAAAACCATCGCCATTATTAGTTATATTACTTTTATAGGAACAATTATTGCTTATTTTATGAATCAGAGCAAAAGAAATCCTTTTGCTGCGTTTCATATTCGCCAGGCTATCGGACTAATTTTATTAAGCTTTGCCGTTAGTTTTGTTGGTAGATTTATAGATTATGGCTGGGTTAGTCAACTATTATCTCTTGGTTTATTCGTTTTATGGATCATAGGACTTCTTGGAGCTGTCCAAGGACAAGAGAAAAAGATTCCACTTTTAGGAGATCAATTCCAGGAATGGTTCAAAAACTTTGGATAAAAACCAGCCAGTTTTAAATGGACAAACTTTCTTTAGAATATCTGATAAGGCATCCCAAAATAGATGTTAAAAATCCTCCTTTGCTAGTTATGCTTCATGGTTATGGCAGCAATGAACAAGATCTATTTTCTTTTGCCAATGATCTTCCTGATGAATTATTAATCGTTAGTGCCAGAGCTCCGCTAGAAATAGACTATAATGGCTACGCATGGTACACCATACATTTTAATAGTGACAGTACAAATTTTTCTGATATCCCCGAGGCTAAAGAAGCGCTATTAAAAATAGCTGATTTTATTAAAGGTGTCAAAGAAAAATACAAAGTTGATACTAAAAACACTTTTCTCTTAGGATTTAGTCAGGGTACCATTCTAAGTACGGCATATGTAATTAATAATCCGGATAAGATACAACATGTGATCGCTTTAAGCGGATATGTAAATACACAATTATTACAGGATAATTTTGAGAAGAACAATTTTAATAATTTAGATTTTTTTGTTTCTCATGGCTCTGTTGATCAGATTATTCCGGTAGATTTGGCAAGAAAAACACCCGGTTTTCTAAATAACCTGGGTATAAAAAATACTTATCATGAATATCATGTTGGACATGGAGTTGCCCCACAGAATTTTTATGATTTAAATTCATGGATAAAAAATCGATTATAAATTATTTCTTTTTCTTTTTATTATTTATTCAATTTGGCTTTTCTCAAAACAAAAAGCATATTAAAGTAATAACCTTTAATATTTACCATGGAGAAACCATAAATGAAAACTTCGATTTAAAAATTATTGCAGATGTGATCAACAATGAAAAGCCTGATTTTGTTGCTTTACAAGAAGTTGATTACAAAACTAAAAGAGTAAATTATATTGACCTGGCAGATAAATTAGCTAAAAGGACCAATATGTTTGCCACTTTTGGTAAAGCCATGGATTATGATAATGGAGCCTATGGTGTTGCAATTCTTTCAAAAAATAAGGTTCTTGATTCTCGCAATATAAGCTTAGCTCATGGAAATAATGAACCCAGAACTGCTCTAGAAATTACAAGTATTCTATCTTTTGGTGATACAATTTCATTTATAAGTACTCATTTTGACCACAAACAAAAAGATCATTACAGAATTTTACAAGCTACTAAAATAAATGAAACATTTAAAACCAATAAATTTCCAACAATTTTAGCGGGAGACCTCAATGATATACCCGGAAGTGAAACTATTGAACTTCTAGAAACATACTGGACAAGTACCTATAAAAAAGAGAACCCTAAACCAACATATCCTTCTTCAAACCCAAATAAAAAAATTGACTATATCATGTGTTTTCCTAAAAAAAAATGGAAAATAATCAATAATAAAGTTATTCAAAATACTATTGCTTCTGATCATAATGCATATGTTGCTACGCTTAAACTAATTCATTAGAATCTGCTTTTACAATTAAAATATCAACATAAACAAGCTATAAAAAATTATTATTATGTAGATTCGCATGCAGTATTTAAAATCAATTTATGAAAATTCCATTTAAAATATTATCAATAACAATACTTGTTGTTTTTATGTATTCATGCACAA
>JAUWUU010000028.1 GCA_030617765.1 Flavobacteriia bacterium
CTGAACTCTGCAATTGATTGAAAAGAATTTTTAATTTTCTGAATAATGTTTTTTGATTGAGTAATAGGTTTATCACTTGGGAGTTTAATTAAAATATTTTTTATATATAGATTTCTAATTCTGGAAATTGACGGACTTGCAGGACCCAAAACATTATCAAAAAATATATTTTTAAACGATTTTCCCAACCATTCACTTGCTGTGTTCACTTTATTAAAATCTTTATGCTTTAATGTAATCTTTACTAATCTAACAATTGGAGGGTAATGATATTCATATCGCTCATTGATCTGATCAAGATACATATTTTCGTATTCATTTGCAGAAACCTGTTGCAATATTCGATGATATGGATTAAACGTTTGTATAATTACTTTACCTCTTTTTTTAGCACGTCCTGCCCTACCCGATACCTGAGCCATCAATTGAAAGCTACGTTCATGAGCTCTAAAATCAGGGAAATTTAACATATTATCTGCATTCAATATCCCTACCAATGAAACATTTTGAAAGTCTAAGCCTTTACTCAACATTTGAGTTCCAACTAAAATATCAATTTCGTGATCCTGAAAAGCAGAGATTATTTTATGATATCCGTATTTTCCACGTGTTGTATCCAAATCCATCCTACCCACCTTTGCCTGAGGAAAGATCTCTTTCAATTCAATTTCAATTTGTTCAGTTCCAAAACCTTTTGTACTCAATGTTGGATTTTCACAAGCCGGACAAGTTTTTGGCATCGGTTTAACATAACCGCAATAGTGACATCGCAATTCTTCTTTAAATTTATGATACGTTAAACTCACATCACAATTGGGGCATTGAGGTGCTATTCCGCAGGTTGTACATTCAACTATTGGTGAAAAACCTCGCCGGTTTTGAAATAAAATGATTTGCTCTTTTTCAGCCAAAGCTTCTTGAATTAAAGTGATCAAACGATCAGAAAAATGAGCTGTCATCAATTTTTTTCTATGCTTCTCTTTGATATCCGTTAATTCAATTTCAGGTAACAGCACATCACCAAAACGTCGGTTCAATTCAACCAGGCCATATTTATTATTCTTTGTATTAAAAAAACTTTCTATTGAAGGTGTTGCACTGCCTAATAAAACTTTAGCTTTATGTAAATTAGCCAAAATAATTGCTGCATCACGTGCATGATATCGAGGTGCGGGATCAAATTGTTTATAAGACGTTTCATGTTCTTCATCAACAATGATCAAACCCAAATTACTAAAAGGTAGTAATACTGCTGAACGAGCTCCAAGAATAATTTGCGTTTTTTTCTGTTTGTCAAGCAAATTGTTCCATACTTCTACCCTTTCATTTAAAGAATATTTCGAATGAAATACCGAAATTTTACCTCCAAAATATTTTTGTAATCTACTTATGATCTGTGTTGTTAAAGCTATTTCGGGTAATAAATACAAAACTTGTTTTCCACTTTGCAAAACCTCATCTATCAGTTTACTATAAATTTCGGTTTTACCACTCGATGTAATACCGTGTAATAATGTAACATGATTATTCTCAAAAGATCTTTTAATTTGATCATAGGCCTCCTCCTGGAACTCGTTTAATTCTTTTAAAGGAATTGTATCAACATCAAAAGATACTCTATCGGTTTGAACAGTATAAACCTCAAAAATATTCTTGTCAACTAAAGCTTTAATCACTGCCGGAGAAACATTTGATTGCTTTTGAAGTGTTTTGGCTTTGATACTCTTTTTATTAATAGATTGTAAATGAAAATACTTTAAAAGTACTGCACTTTGTTTATGGGCATTTTTTAATTTATCTAATAGCTCATGTAAACTTTCTTCATCTGAATATCTATCATTTAAACGAATATATTTTATTAATTTTGGTTTGTATTGTTGGAATATCTCTTCTTTAATAAAAATTACATCTTTCTTTATTAAATTTTGTATGATTGGAAGTACATTTTTTTTATCCAATATCCTGCTTAATTCTTTAATTTTCAAAACAGGCTCTTGTTGTAAAGCTTCAAAAATTAAAAATTCCTCATCATTTAGAATTTTTTCATTCTCAAAATTTTCATTTTTTAAAACCAGTGTTTCACTTTCTAACAAGAATAATGATGGTATACCGGCGCGTAAAACATCTCCTAAAGAACACATATAATAATTGGCTATCCATTGCCAATGTTTTAATTGATGTTGTGTTATGATAGGTTTTTCATCTAAAATCTGATGAATATCTTTGGCTTGATATGCAATTGGTTCTGTTTGATGAATTTCAAAAACTAAAGCTGTAAAAATCTTTGTTTTTCCAAAAGGAACAGCTACCCTCATACCAATCTTTAAAAAATCGGCTTCAGCCCTAGTTATCTTGTAAGTAAATAACTTTTGCAGGGGTATGGGCAATATGACGTTTATAAAATATATAACCTTTAATTATTTTCAGATATTTACTATTTACATCAAATATTTCTTTCTAATTTATCTTTAAAAATAAACATTAATACAATTGGAATTGCTAAAATAAGGATCATCATTTTGTTAGTACTCAAAACGCTTGGATATAAAATTAATGTAAAAATAAATCCGCCAATTGCTCCTCCAATATGGGCACTATGACCAATATTTCCCCATTGATTTTTCATTCCGAACATTGAGTATAATAAGTAACCAACTCCAAAAATATAAGCCGGAATAGGAATTGGAATAAAAAATAAGTACAAATTCATACCAGGATTGAGCATGATAGCTGCATACACAACACCCATTACGGCTCCTGATGCGCCAACTGCAGTATAGTAAGGTTCTTTTTTATGAAAACTAAGTGCAAAAAGACTGCCTGCCAATAAACTTCCAAAATAAATTGCTAAGAATTTTGGTATTCCTACATAATTGATAACGGGGTCAGCAAAAAAATACAGCGTTAACATATTGAAGAATAAATGACTATGATCAACATGTAAAAATCCGGAGCTCAGCATCCTTAATTTTTCACCTTTCATTATTGGACCAACCTGAAATTTATACTTCTCAAAAAAGAAGCGATCTTTAAATCCTTTGAACGAAACCAAAGCATTGACAATAATTATTAAAAGTACCGCTTTATTCATTATTTAATATTTTATTTTCAAAGATAAAATTATATCCGATATTTGCCTTGAACAAAAATAATAATATGCAATTTTTAATTTATATAATTGTTTACCCATTTATATGGTTCTTATCTATTCTGCCACTGAAAGTTTTATACTTCATTTCAGATATAATATTTATATTACTCTATTATCTAATTGGTTATCGAAAAAAAGTAGTAAGAAATAATTTAAAATTGGCATTCCCAAAAAAATCAAAAGAAGAGCTGTTACTTATTGAAAAGAAAACCTTTCATCATTTTATAGATATTTTTATGGAAATGATCAAATCATTTACTATCTCTGAAAAAGAAATCACCAAAAGGTTTACTTATAGAAATATTGATATTTTAAAAGATTTTTATAAAAAAGATAAGAGTTTAATTTTGATGACCGGACATTATGCTAATTGGGAATGGACAGTAAATATGCCAAATATTGTTCCATATAATGCATATGCGGCTTTTAATAAGATTAGTAACAAATATTTTGAAAAAAAAATTATAAAATCTCGTACTAAATTTGGTGCGTATTTTATACCTACATCAAAGTTTATCAATTTAATACAAGATAATTATAATATTAAAAAAACTGGTATATACGGATTGATAAGTGACCAATCACCGAGATTGGAAAAAACATTTTATTGGAATAAATTTATGGGTGTAAATGTACCAGTACATACTGGAGCTGAAATGTTGGCTAAAAAATATAATTATCCGGTATTCTATTTTAAAACTGAAAGAATAAAACGTGGTTATTATGAATCAACAATTAAAGTTCTAACTGAAAAACCAAGAGAATTTAAAGGTTATCAAATCACAGATCTGTTTTTAAAGGAACTTGAAAGTCAAATACAAAACAAACCTGAATTTTATTTTTGGACACATAAACGTTTTAAACATATGGGAAAAGAAAATGAGATTATTGAACGAAAAAAAACTTTATAATACCTTAATATTGCTCAAGTATATCTTTTATAGCACTTATCGTTTTCCAATTTCTCATTGTAGCAGTAACATTTAATTTTCTTTCAAAAAAATTGTTATTTACTTTAGATTTACCGTAACCATATGAATAATATAGATAAATTACCCTATCCTGTATAATCATTTTCTCAGAATACTCTTTTTCTAAAATTGATTTAAATTCTTTTAAATCAGGATTTTTATTAAGAAAAGCTATATATAGTTTTTGAATTTCTAATTTATCATCATTAAGAAAAGGATTATTCGAATATATGTTAAGCAGAGCCTTTTTGGTTAAAACAATTACTGAAATATTTAAATTAAAATCTTTTATAATTTGTTCTTGAATTTGATTTTCTAAAAAGGAAGTTTCTTTATTGTTAGTTGTATCAAAAATTACATTCCCACTTTGCAAATAGGATGTTACTTTACTATAACCTAAAGATAAAAATGATTGTTTTAGGTCAACCATTTTTATTTTATTATGACCTCCAACATTAATACCTCTTAACAACACAATAAAAACTGACATATAATTAAGTATAAATCAATTAATTATCTAATAATTTATAATTAAATAATTAGGAAAACCACTTTTTAACTAATTTTTGTTCAATACCTTTAAAGGTATTATGTTCAAATTCATTAGTATTTTGATTATAGGTATAATCTTTTTCCCATTCTTTAAAATTATCAGCCAGAGCCGTAATACTATCGCAAATAAATTTAACTCCCTTATCTGTTGTCGTAGGGTGAATTGACATTCTAATCCATCCTGGCTTATCTAACAAGCATCCTTCTGTTAATTTTTCAACCAATTCATGAGAAGTCTGTTGATCAACATGCAGTAAAAAATGGCCGTAAGTTCCTGCACAGGAACAACCCCCTCGAGTTTGAATTCCAAATCTGTCATTCAGTAATTTTACTCCTAAATTAAAGTGCAAATTATTGATATAAAATGAAAAAATACCCAATCTTTCTTCATGTTGATCAGCAAGAATTTTTAAATTCTTTACCTTTTTTAATTTATCAAAAACATACTTATTAATCTCATGCTCTCGGTTTCTGATATTATCTACACCCATCTCTTCCTTCAATCGAATTGCCAAAGCTGTTCGTATAGTCTGTAAAAAACCCGGAGTTCCACCATCTTCACGCAATTCAATATCATCTAAATAATGATGCTCACCCCAAGGATTAGTCCACATTACAGTTCCTCCACCCGGATTATCAGGTACCAAATTGTGGTAAAGATCTTTATTAAATATTAACACTCCTGAAGTACCCGGCCCTCCTAAAAATTTATGAGGAGAAAAGAAAATTGCATCTAAATATGCATCTTTATCTTTAGGGTGCATATCCATTTCAACATAAGGTCCTGAACAAGCAAAATCAACAAAACAAATACCATTATTTTGATGCATTATTTTAGAAATTTTAAAATAATCCGGTTCGATTCCGGTAACGTTAGAACATGCTGTAACAGAGGCTATTTTTAAATTTCTATCCTTGTATTTATCCAATAAAACTTTTAACTGAGTATAATCAACCAACCCGGTCTCATCATAAGGAATAATTTCAACATCAGCGATAGTTTCTAACCAGGAAGTTTGATTAGAATGGTGCTCCATATGTGTAATAAAAACTATTGGTCTTATCTCATTAGGAATATCAAAATATTCTTTTAGATTATCCGGTACTCTTATTCCTAATATTCTTTGAAACTTATTTATAACTCCGGTCATCCCGGCACCTTCGGTAATTAACACATCATCTTCATCAGCATTTACATGCTTTTTAATAATATCTTTTGCCTTGTGATATGCCATGGTCATCGCAGAACCTGTTATCGAAGTTTCTGTATGCGTATTTGCAACAAAAGGCCCAAAATCATTCATGATCTTTTCTTCTATTGGTCTATACAATCTACCGCTAGCGGTCCAATCAGCATAAATGATTTCTTTCTCTCCGTAAGGTGATTGAAATTTCAGATCAATTCCTACAATATTTTTTCGAAATTTATCAAAGTATTTCTCTAGCGATTGTTTCATTTTTTAATTTAATTTATATCACTCTTTAATGATATTAATAGTTTAAAATATTTTTTACAAACTGGCAATTTGACTAATTTCTACCATTATTTTTTTAGCCAGATCATCAGCATTTTTCTGACTTGTACTTTCAGTATATATTCTGATAATAGGTTCGGTATTTGATTTTCTTAAATGAACCCATTCTGAATCAAAATCAATTTTCACACCATCAATCGTGTTTACATCTTCGGCTCTATATTTTTCTGCCATAGCCAAAAGAATTTTATCCACATCTAATTCTGGTGTTAATTGAATTTTATTTTTACTCATAAAATAACTGGGGTAAGAATCTCGTAATTCTTTACATGTCATTTTTTTATGTGCCAAATGTGATAAGAATAAACCTACGCCCACTAAGGCATCTCGACCATAATGAGATGCAGGGTATATAATTCCACCATTTCCTTCACCACCAATAATGGTATTGGTATCTTTCATTTTTTGAACTACGTTTACTTCTCCAACTGCACTAGGTGTATAAATTTTGTTGTATTTTTCAGTCACATCTCTTAATGCACGTGTAGAAGATAAATTTGAAACCGTATTACCCGGCGTATGCGATAAAACATAATCTGCACAAGCCACCAAAGTATATTCTTCACCAAACATACTACCATCTTCGTTAATAAAAGCCAATCTATCTACATCAGGGTCTACAACGATACCCATATCTGCATTTTCTTTCACAACAAGATCAGATATTTCAGTTAGATTTTCGGCTAAAGGTTCAGGGTTATGAGGGAATTCTCCATTTGGTTCGCAGTACAATTCTACACATTCTACGTCAAGTTTTTTCAATAATTGTGGAATAACAATACCGCCGGTAGAATTAACACCATCAACAACAACTTTAAACCTAGCATTTTTGATAGCTTCTACATCAACAAGATCCAGTTTTAAAACTTCATCAATATGTTTATTCATGAAATCTTTCTTCTTTTTATACACACCAAGATCATCAACTTCAGAAAATACATAAGCATCACTTTCGGCAAGTTCTAAAATTTTAGCGCCTTCTTCGGCATTTAAAAATTCGCCTTTTTCATTCAATAATTTTAATGCATTCCATTGTTTTGGATTATGCGACGCAGTTATAATGATACCTCCATCTACTTTCTCCATAGTTACAGCAACTTCAACCGTAGGTGTAGTTGACAAACCAAGATCGATCACATTAATACCCAAACCAGTCAAAGTATTGGCAACAAGACTAGAGATCATTTTACCTGAAATTCGAGCATCACGCCCTAAAACTATCGATAATTTATCTTTATTTTTATTTTGCGTTTTTAACCAGGTTCCATATGCTGAAGCAAATTTTACAGCATCAAGGGGTGTAAGATTTTCATTTATTTTACCACCAATTGTACCTCTTATTCCTGAGATAGATTTAATTAAAGTCATAACTATTTATTTAAGAGCACAAATATACTTTAAAAAAGTTAAAATATCTCCATAAAAAAACCGCTCATATCCTGTTAAATTCAGGAAAGAGCGGTTTAAAATATTTAAAAAGAATTGGTTACTTACCTGAATCCATTTTCTTTTTTAAGTCAGCTAATTCTGAAATATCACCTAATGTGGTTTTTTCAGAAGATTCTGCTTTTTTCTTAGATACTTTGATGTTCTTTTGTTCTTCAGCTTTAAAGATTGCTGAATGAGAAGCAACAATTCTACGGTACTCTTTACTGAATTCTAATATTTTAAATTCAATAGTTTCACCTTTAGAAATTTTAGTACCATCCTCTTTTTCTTTATGACGAGAAGGTACAAATGCTTCAACTCCTTCTTCAAAAGTAACGATACATCCTTTATCATTAAGATCTTTTACATTTCCAGTATGCGTTGTGCCAACTGCATATGTTTCTTCATATTTATCCCAAGGATTTTCGGTAGTTTGTTTATGACCTAAATTTAATTTACGTCCTTCAACATCTAATTCTAAAACTTCTACATCTAATTTATCCCCAATATTAACAAAATCAGAAGGGTGTTTGATCTTTTTAACCCAAGATAGATCTGATATATAAATTAAACCATCAATTCCTTCTTCTAACTCAACAAATACTCCAAAATTAGTGTAATTTCTTACTGTTCCGGTATGGCGTGAACCAACAGGGTACTTTTTAGTAATATCTGTCCATGGATCTGGGTGTAATTGCTTGATACCTAATGACATTTTTCTATCATCACGATCAAGTGTTAAAACCACTGCTTCAACTATATCACCAACATTCACAAAATCTTGAGCAGAACGTAAGTGAGTTGACCAAGACATTTCAGAAACGTGAATCAAACCTTCAACACCAGGGCTAACTTCAATAAATGCACCATAATCAGCAATAATAGTTACTTTACCTTTAATTTTGTCTCCAACTTTAAGTTCGGTGTCTAAAGCCTCCCAAGGATGTTTTTGTAATTGTTTTAGACCTAATTGTATACGAGATTTATCATCATCAAAATCTAAAATAACTACGTTTAATTTTTGATCTAATTCAACAATCTCATTTGGATGATTAATTCTACTCCAAGAAAGATCAGTAATATGCACTAAACCATCAACACCTCCTAAATCAACAAACACTCCGTATGAAGTAATATTTTTAACTACACCTTCTAGAACCTGTCCTTTTTCTAATTGGCTGATAATTTCTTTTTTCTGTTCAGCTAAATCAGCTTCAATTAATGCTTTATGAGAAACAACAACATTTTTGAATTCATGATTGACTTTTACAACCTTAAATTCCATATTTTTCTCAACAAACTGATCGTAATCTCTAATTGGTTTTACATCAATTTGAGAACCCGGTAAGAAAGCTTCAATTCCAAAAACATCAACGATCATTCCTCCTTTTGTTCTACATTTAACAAAACCAGTAACAATTTCTTGCTTGTCATGTGCGCTGATCACTCTTTCCCAAGCTTTAATTACTCTGGCTTTTCTGTGTGATAAAACTAATTGTCCGGTACTATCTTCTAATTTATCAATCTTTACTTCAACAGTATCACCAACTTTTAAATGTGGATTGTATCTAAACTCATTTAATGAGATAACACCTTCCGATTTTGAATTGATATCAATTATTGCTTCGCGATCTGTCATTCTGATTACAGTACCATCAATAACCTGACGCTCTTCAACAAAACCAACTGTTCCAGATAAAGCATCATCAAATTCTTTATACAATTCTTCATCAATAACTTCAATACCTTCCTGATATTTTTCCCAATCAAAATTATCTAAAAATTCTTGAGTATTTTGAGGTTTTTCTTCAACTACTTCTTCTTCAATTTTTTCTTCAACTTCTTCAGTTTCCTCAACCTTTTCAGCTATTGTTTTCTTAACTTTCTTAGCTACTGTTTTCTTTTCAACAACTTTAATTTCAGCTTCTTCAACTTTTTTAGTTATTGTTTCCTTAGCTTTCTTAGCTACCTTTTTCTTTTCAACAACTTTAGTTTCAGCTTCTTCAATTTTCTCTGCTTTAACTTCTTCTGCTTTTTTCTTAACAGCTTTCTTTACTTCCTTTTTTTCTTCTTTTACAGGCGCTTCTACCTTTTCATCAATTACTTCATAAACTGCTTCAGCATTAAACTCTTTTACCAATAGATAATAGAATATTGCTCTGTATTTAGAATTGTTATCACTTCCCATTTTTTCACAAACAGAAGCAATTGCAACATCAAGATTTTCACCATTCTCCAATCCTAATTTCTTGATCAAGAAGTTTTTCTTTACTGTTTCTAATTCTGATTCTTGAGAACAAGAAACTAATTGAGCATCTTCTTTATAAATTGATGGACCTAATCCTTTGGTTACCAATTTAAATAAATCTGCATCAATTTCTATACCTAGCTTTTTTGCTTCACCAGTGTACAGTTCAATTTTTTCATCTAATTTAGACATAAATAATAATTTGTATCTTATTGTTTTTCAGATTCTTAAACGATAAAAACGGATAAGAGATATTAAACATTAATATTTTTATTTCCTTAATGGAATCTGTACTCGTCAAAAAGGGCTGCAAAAATACGTATTAATTCACGATTTGACAATAGGAAAAATCAAATATTTTTAGAAAAATGAGCTCAATATTTTAAAATAGTGATTCAATGATATTTTTTTCGGTAATACCTTCGGCTTCAGCTTTGTAGTTCTTGATTATTCTATGGCGTAAAATACCTTGGGAAACCGCCTTAACGTCTTCAATATCAGGTGAATACTTCCCATGAATTGCAGCATGTGCTTTTGCCGCTAAAACCAAATTTTGTGAAGCTCTTGGTCCTGCTCCCCAATCGATGTAATTTTTTACAATTTCAGGAGCTTTATCTGAGTCAGGTCTGGTTTTAGTTACCAAATTCACAGCATATTCTATTACATTATCAGCAATAGGAATCCGTCGGACAAGGTGTTGAAAATTCAATATTTCTTGAGCATTAAATACAGGATTGATTTTAACTATCTCATCAGTAGTCGTACTTTTAGCTACTTGGATTTCTTCTTCGAAACTTGGGTAATCCAAATAAATTGAAAACAGGAACCTGTCTAACTGAGCTTCAGGTAAAGGATAAGTTCCTTCTTGCTCAATAGGGTTTTGTGTTGCCAAAACAAAAAATGGCAGATCTAATTTGTAATGATGACCAGAAACAGTAACTGAACGCTCTTGCATGGCTTCTAATAATGCTGCTTGTGTTTTTGGGGGTGTACGATTAATTTCATCTGCCAAAATAATATTAGAAAAAACAGGGCCTTTTATAAACTTAAAATGTCTGTTCTCATCTAATATCTCACTTCCTAAAATATCAGAGGGCATCAAATCTGGTGTAAATTGTATGCGTTTAAAATTCAATCCTAATGTTTGTGCAACTGTGTTTACCAACAATGTTTTTGCCAAACCGGGTACACCAATAAGTAAAGAATGTCCACCACACAAAACAGAAAGGAGTACATGATCAACCGCATCATGCTGACCAACAATGATTTTTGCAATTTCTTGCTTTAATAATTGATGACTTTCAACTAGTTTTTTAATGGCGGTTACATCAGACATATCAGTCTATTTTTTTGTCCAATTACTTTTAAAATCGCAGTTTTTATATTTTTCGTTTATTTTAATATAAGTATCACCAATTTTATCATTTGCCCATTCATCAACAGTTTCCTGTTTCTTTTTTTGAAGAGCAAGATCTTTTATTTTAACATAATCTACTGCAAGATCAGCAATATGAGAATCGGTTTTACTTTTTAACAAAATAAACTTATACATTTTTTTACCCTGACGAGTTTCTTCATAAAAAACATCTGTGTATTCTCCTGCTTTTAAGTTACTAACCCTTGCATACAGATCAGGATCCATTTTTGTAAGTTCAAAATGTGTATCACTGGTTACCGGATTCATAATCATACCCTTATTAAGTCGGGTTTCTTTTTCGTCAGAATATCTTAAAACAGCATCTTCAAAGGGTATCTCATTTTTTAAAATTTTTAATCTGATCTTATTTAAAGAATCTTTGGCTTTATTTAACACATCATCACTTATCTTGACTTGTAAAAGCAAATGACGTGCATCTCTTTCCTTTCCTTTTATTTTTTCTACAGTTAATATGTGATAACCAAAATCCGATTTAAATGGTTCTGAAATTTCACCTTCATTCAAACTAAAAGCAGTTTCTTTAAATTCTTTCACAAAAGGACTTTGGCGAGTAATTGTATAAAGACCACTATTTTGGCTTACACCGGGATCTTCAGAATATAATATAGCCTTCATTTTAAAACTTTCACCATCTTCAATTTGTTTTTTGAAATCATTCAATTTATCAATGATCATTTGTTTTTCTTCTTCAGTTGGTTTAATATCTAACACTATTTGAGCTAATTCGATCTCTGCACCAATCTCAGGTAAGTTATTATTCTTTTCTAAACTTTTAAAATAGCGCTTAACTTCTTCAGGAGTAATATCAATATCTATTGTAATTTCCTGCTGCATTTTACCCACAAGTAAAGCTTCTTTTTCTACCTGATATAATTCTTCATTCATTTCTTTTATACTCTCAAAACCATAAAGTTCAAGCATTTTTTCAGCAGAACCCAGTTGTTGTGTAAAATACTGAACTTTACTTTGTACTCTTTCATTGATCTCACCTTCTGAAGCGATTACACTATCAATTACAGCGTGATGTGCTAATAATTTTCTATGCATTATTTGTTCGAGCATTTCACAATCATCAACTACGGCTTTTCCATCACTTTGTTGCAATAATTCTTGTTTAAAAGCCTCTATTTCAGAGTTTAAAACAATATTTTTTCCAACTACGGTAGCAACTCCATCCAGCTTTATTCGTGTCTGTGCATTAATTTGTAAACCTAAACCTAATAAGGTAAAAAGTAATATTTTTTTTATCATTCTAATACGCTTCAAATTGTTTGTTTTTTGTTGCATCCTCTAATAAGGATTTTTCAATTTCTTTTAAAAATTCTAATTTACGTTTGTGTAAAATCATCTGTTTTATTGTTGGCTCAACATAGCTTTTAGGAGCAATATCATTTCTGTACAGAACGTTTTTTAGAGCCACCAAATATACTTCTAATGAATCTTCTTTTTGTAAAAAATTAATCTTTTTTAATTTTTTCTCTTCATTTAAAAAAGGTAGTTTTTTTAGTACAGATACATAACTCACCCAAATAGAATCATTAAGATTATATGAATTGAATTCTAATTTTCTTTCATCGAGCTTCATTAGATCTTCTTCTCCATCCAATTTGAAAATCTCTGTCAATTCTTTTCTGTCATTGATATCTTTATTGAATTGAATATATTTAATTTTTACCAATTCTTTATTTAAGCGATAGATATCTTTATTATTTTCATAATACTGATCAATATCCTGTGAGGTAACAACAGTATCTAAATTTTGTTTAATTATGGCTTCTTTATATCTGCTTATTAATAAATCTTTTCGATAATCGCTAACCAACTTATCAATTTCATTTTTTTTATCATCAATATTTATTTTTGATTTTTGAAGTAATAATTGTTCTGTTGCCCATGAATTTATATAATTAACCCTAAAAAAAATACTGTCATTTCTTGTATAATCAGCTGGTAAAGAACTAATAAATTCTTCTTCATACAAATAAGAATCATTAACTCTTGCAATTGCATTTACATTTAACTCTTTTTGATCACAAGATGCCAGTAAAGAAATAAGTATTAAAAATAAAATCTGCTTCATTTTAATCATCAATTATTTGCTCTAAGTTATTTATAGTCTTTTTATTTAACTCTACTTTATATTTTTTATGCAATTTTTTTACCCATTGCTTTTCTAAATAGTTTTGATAGTCATTTAAAACTTGTCCTTTAGTTTCTTTTAATTCTTTTGGTCCGGCTGGTAATATTTCCAAAATATTTCCAATGATATAATGATTTCTATCTACTTTATATATTTTGGATACACCTTCAATAAATTCATAATTTTCTGGCAATTTATTACTGTCCTCTTCAACTATACCTTCATTAAAAAGAACATGAATTGTAGCACCTTCATTGATCAATAGTTTTATTTCATCAACGGTTTTATTTTTGGCTAATAAATCTTTAACCATAACCGCTTTATCATGATTATTACAAGTGGCAATGACAATTTTTGCTCTTTTTTTCCAATAGTAATCTTTATTATTTTGATCAAAATATTTTTCTAAACCTATTGAATCCTTTTCTGCTTTATCCCATATATTATTTTGTAAAAGATCAAATAGCAATAAGCCATCCGAGTATTCTTTATATATCACTGCAAAATCTGTATTAATCTCTTCTAAATGATTTTTATAATAATCAATAATCTTATCAGTTCTGTACTCATTGTAAATATCTTTTACTTGCTTTTTTTTATTTATATTCAGACATTGTTGAAAATCATTTAATGTATAACTCTCATTTTCAATAGTTAATAATTCTTTATCAAATGAATTTTGAGGTATATCACCATTGTATATCTGAGCTAATAGATTGTGATCTTCAGTTATTATATATCCTTTTTCCAGCTTTTCTGCTAGTGATTTTTTGATAACAACAGATCTGCTCCCATTTTCAATTTGTTGCTTTAGGTTTTGTTTTAATTCATCATAACTTTTAATAGGATATTTATTAATCAATTTTAAAATATGCCAACCATAATTTGATGAAAAAGGATTCGAAATATCTCCAACTTCCTTCATTGAAAAGGCAATTGAATCAATAGGATTAATTAATTTACCAGAACTAAACTTAGGTAGTAATCCTCCTTTTTGGGCGCTTGATTGATCATCAGAATAGTTTTTTGCCAAATAATCAAACTTCTCACCTTGCTTTAATTTCTTATGTAATTCATTGATCTGATTTTTTGCATAATCATTATCAGTTTCCTTATTTTTTACAAAAATATGCGCTATTTCAATCTCTCCTTTTGAAGGTCTTTTATCGTTAATTTTTAAAATATGATAACCAAATTTGGTTCTAAAAGGTTTTGAAACCTCTCCAACAGGAGTATTATAGGCTACACTTTCAAAAACATAAACCATATCAAATGCAGAAAAGTAACCCAAATTACCATTGTTATGTTTTACAGAAGGATCTTCAGAATACTCTTTCGCTACAGATTCAAAAGTCAAACCATTTAAAATATTATTACGAGCTTCATTAATTTTATTAAATGCAATTAAAGTATCCTTTGATGAAGCATCAACAGAAACTTTTATTAAGATATGACTTACATTTACTTCTTCTATAGTTCTTGCATAAGCTTCTTTAACGAGTTGATTACTCGCTTCATTATCTGTTAAATAAGGTAAAATTAGTTGTTCTCTATATTTAGCTAATTCTTCTTTAAAAGTGATTGTAGTATCTAATTCTAAATCATATGCATATTCTAACTTTAATTTAAAATCAACAAACATATTGAGATAATCATCAACACTTTTTTGATTATTATCAATGATAATATCTTTATTTTTTTTATAAACTCTAATAAACTCTGACGTATAAACAGGTTTTTTATCAATAGTGAATAAAACTTCATCTTTGATTTGAGCACTAACAAAGCTTATCACAAATAAAAAACCAGCTAAGAGAACTTTATTCAACAATATATTATTTGTTCGTAAAATCAAAAATTAAATATCTATTTGGGTTAAAATTAAAAAGTTCAAAAATATTTTATATTATTCAATGTATTAGTTAAAAATATCATAAAGAAATTACTCCTTCAACTTTAGCTACTTCTTTATATTTTGCTATAATTTCATCAGGATTTTTCATATTCACTAAAATAGTTAAACTATTGTATTTTCCTGTTTTTGAAGATTTTGAATTTATTACTGCACCCATATTATTAAAAATATTCTCAATTTCTTTAAATTTCTCATCAGAAGCAGGAATAATAAATTTATACATGTATTCTGTTGGAAATTTTGTGGTTTCTAATAAAGTTTTTTTGAGTTTTTCATAAAATTCAGCATCTTTATTCATTCTAAAATTGTTTTCAATTTTCAAAAAGCAAATTTACAATTATTATTTTCTTAATTTTGTAAATTGATCTTAATTTCAATTGCATGCAACAAAAAATTATAATTACTGGAGGTCCGGGTACCGGAAAATCAACAGTACTTGAAGCGCTACAAAAGCAAGATTTTGTTTGTATGCATGAAATTTCTAGAGAGATCACCTTACAAGCCCGTAAAACAGGTATCGAACAATTATTTTTAAAAGATCCTGTGTTATTTAGCAAATTACTTTTAGAAGGCAGAGAAATTCAATTTAAAAATGCACATATAAGTAATGCTGATATGGTGTTTTTTGACAGAGGCATTCCGGATATCAATGCATATATGAATTATATGGGTATTCAATACGATGATTCATTTATCAAAACATGCCAAACAAATAGATATTCTACAATTTTTATTATGCCTCCCTGGGAAGAAATCTATATAACTGATAATGAAAGGTATGAAAGTTTTGAACAAGCTTTGGCAATTCATAATCATCTAAAGAATACTTATGTAAGCTTTGATTACGAACTGATTGATGTTCCTTTTAATTCTGTTGCGAATAGGGTTGATTTTATTTTAAATACCCTGAATGTTAACAAATGACCCCCGCCAAAAAAATTCTGCATAAATATTGGAAGCACGAAAGTTTTAGAGAACCTCAAGCTGAAATAATCAATGCTGTTTTACAAGATAATAATGTAATGGCTCTTTTACCTACCGGAGCTGGAAAATCTCTCTGTTTCCAGATTCCAGCTTTATTAAAAAAAGGAGTTTGTATTGTCATTTCTCCCTTAATTGCATTGATGAATGATCAGGTAGATAGTTTAAATAAAAAAGGTATTAAATCAATAGCACTTTCTTCAAAATACTCTTATGAAGAAACTATAACTGCTTTTGACAACTTACAATATGGTAATTATAAGTTTTTATATTTATCTCCCGAAAAATTGCAATCAGAATTAATTCAGGAAAAAATTAAACAACTCAATGTAAATTTAATAGCGGTTGACGAAGCTCATTGTATTTCTGAATGGGGTCATGATTTCCGTCCATCCTACTTAAAAATCAACATTTTACAAAAAATACACCCACATGTCAATACTATAGCACTAACTGCAACTGCTACAGCTAAAGTAGTTGATGATATTATTTCTAATTTGAATATTGAAAAAGTATCAATATTTAAACAATCTTTTTATAGAAATAATTTAAGCTATCAAATAAAATATACTGAAGATATCTTAAATAAACTTCAACAACTTTTATCTCATTTTAAAGAGCCTGTTATTGTTTATGCAAATACAAGAAGATCATGTGTTCATATTTCAACTTTTTTAAATAATCATAATTTTAGATCTGGTTTTTATCATGGCGGATTAACTTTTGACGAAAAAAGTACTGCTTTTAGGAATTGGTCAAATGAAAAAACACCCATTATAGTTGCAACTAATGCTTTTGGGATGGGTATCGATAAAGCTAATGTGAGGGCTGTAATTCATTTAAATCTACCGCAGAGTATTGAAAATTATATTCAGGAAACAGGAAGAGCCGGAAGAGATGGAGAAAGATCGTACGCTTTCCTTTTACACAATAACAATACCATTTCTGATTTTAAAAAAATTATTCAAAAAGGTTTGGCAACCCCAAAGATTTGTAAAGAAATTTATATCAATTTAAATAAGTTTTATCAGATTTCTCCTGGTGAAAAACCTGATCAATATTATGATTTTATTTTACAGGATTTTTGTGATCGTTTCAATTTACCGGTAAATATCACTTATAACGCAATAACGTGTCTTGAGATAGAAGGAATAATTGAATTTTTACAAAATATAAATAAAAGTTCTGTCATTAAATTTAAAGTGAATAATGATGACCTTTTTTTATATCTAAAAAGGAATCCAAATACAAAAAAAATAATTCAATTATTATTAAGAACTTATGGGGGTATTTTTGATCAGTTTACCAAGGTGAATGAATATTTTATTGCAAAAAAATTACATTTAAACAAAACTGATATCATTAAATCATTAAATCAATTAAATAATGATAACATATTGATATATAATTATTATAAAGGAATTTCTAAAATTAAGTTTTTAGTCCCTCGTGAAGATAATTACGCTATCAACAATATTGCAAAGAATATCAACAAAAGGAATAGAATTAAATTAAAAAAAGTAAACTCAGTTATTGAATATGTAGAAAATAATACAATTTGTCGCAGTGTTCAATTACTTCATTATTTTGAGGAAAATGAATTAAACAATTGTGAAATTTGTGATGTTTGCACTACTCAAAAACCAACAAAAACTGATTATAATATTATATCAGATAAAATATTAAAATTGTTAGATAATAATCGTGTTTTAAATTCATCTGACATCGTGAACAGTCTGTCCTTTGATGAAAAAAGAATCTTAGAAACCTTACAATTTTTATTAGAAAAAAGAATAATAAGATTAACTTCACAAAACAAATTTAAAAAACAGTAAAATGAAAGATTTTAGGATTGTTTTTATGGGTACACCCGATTTTGCAGTTACAACATTAAAAACTTTATTGAATGAAAATTACAAAATTGTTGGCGTGATAACTGCACCTGATAAACCTGCCGGAAGAGGTAGAAAAATAAGACAATCAGCAGTAAAAATATTTGCGACAGAGAATAATCTCAATGTTTTACAACCTACAAATCTCAAAGATGATAATTTTGTTGATACTTTAAGATCATTAAATGCTAATTTACAAATAGTTGTAGCTTTTAGAATGTTACCTAAAATTATTTGGGATATGCCAAAATATGGTACATTTAATTTGCATGCATCACTTTTGCCAAATTACAGAGGTGCAGCACCAATTAACTGGGCAATTATCAATGGTGAAACTAAAACAGGTGTTAGCACATTTTTTTTAGACGAAAAAATTGATACCGGTGCAATTATTTTACAAAAAGAAGTACAAATATCACCTACTGATTCTGCCGGAATTCTGCATGACAAACTTATGATCATTGGTAGCATACTAGTTATTGATACTATTAAAAGTATCAAAAATAACACTTTAAAGCTTATACCACAGCCTTTATCCGAATCAAAACCTGCTCCAAAATTAAATAAAGAGAATTGTAAAATAATATGGGATGAATCAATAGAGGATATTTACAACAAAATCAGAGGATTATCACCTTTTCCTGGTGCATGGACTGTAATAAATAATAATGATAATATTATTGAGGCAAAAATATATAATTCAGAAATTATTAAAGAGGATCACTCTTTTGAAATTGGAAAAATAATCACCTCTAAGAAAGAATTAAGAGTTGCTGTAAACAACGGTTTTATAAAAATTAATAAGCTAAAACTTGCCGGAAAACGAAAAATGGACACTCAAAGTTTACTAAACGGTTATACATTTTTTGAAAATGCTAAAATGCTGTAAACAGTATATTTTTATAGGAAAATTAAATATACACCTTAAATTTTTTGTGTTTATCAACAATTTAAACCTATTTATTAACAAAAAGAGAGAATACTTAAGCTATAACTTGCGTAAACCCTTATAAAATCTATATTTGTGGTGCTATATAGAGCATTTTATTAAAATAATAACCAATTTAAAATTAAAACTATGAACAAATCAGAATTAGTTGAAGCAATGGCTGCTGATGCCGGAATTTCTAAAGCTGCTGCAGGCAATGCATTAGATTCACTAATGAATAACGTAAAAAAAACACTTAAAGGAGGTGGAAAACTTGCTTTAGTTGGATTCGGTTCTTTTACTGTAAAAGAAAGAGCTGCAAGAGATGGTAGAAACCCTCAAACTGGAGAAACAATCAAAATACCTGCAAGAAGAGTTGTATCTTTTAAACCAGGTTCTGAATTAAAAGGTGCTGTAAACTAATATTATTTTACGCATTTTTTAAAAAAAGACTGTCTTTTTATGACAGTCTTTTTTTTTTACAATATTTTTTGTACATTTAAGAATTCATAATAAACCAAATGTTCAAATTAAAACCATCAAAAGGTAAACTTCTTGTAGCTGAGCCTTCTATATTAAATGATAGATCGTTTAAACGCTCGATTGTTTTATTAACGGAACACAGTCAGGAAGGTTCCGTTGGGTTTATTTTTAACAAGCCTACTAATTATATTTTAAGTGATTTCATCCCTGAAATTGACTCAAGTCTTAAAGTATATTATGGCGGACCAGTTTCTGAAGACAATCTCTATTTTGTACATAGAATTCCTGAATTAATTCCAAATAGTATTGAAATTATTGATGGGATTTTTTGGGAAGGCGATTTTGAAGCTGTTTTAGAATTACTTAAAGATAATACTTTATCTCAAAATGATATTCGTTTTTTCTTAGGATATAGTGGCTGGAGTAACAATCAGTTAGATGATGAGCTCTCAACTTATTCATGGATCGTTATTGAAAATAAATTCAAAAATTTATTTCATATCAATCATAATAGTTTTTGGAAAGATGAAATTAATAAATTTGGAGGTCTTTATAAAATTTGGGCAAATGCTCCCGAAGATCCCAGTCTGAATTAAGCAGTTAAGACTATAGCATCCAACGCTTTTTTTATTTGTTTTCCTACAGTAGTATTATATTTCTTTTTTCGATAGTTCGTCACACTTTGAATATCGATAATTGAATTTGTTAAAAATACTTCGTCTGCTTGCAAAAGCTCAATAGCTGTAATTTTTGTTTCAATCAGTTTAAAGGAATCATCTTTTATTAACATCTCAATAATTTTCTTTCTAATGATCCCATTGATACAACCTTCACTTAATGTTGGTGTTTTGATTATATTTCCTATCACTAAAAATAAATTAGCATTGATTGCCTCAATAATATTCTTGTTTTCATTTAATAAAATACAATTGTCATATTCATTTTCATCAGCATAAACACTTGCTAAAACATTAATAATTCTGTTATTGGTTTTTATATTAGATAACATTCCGGCTAAAACCGGAAAATCTTTATATAACTCAATTTTATAGGTTTGTAGTTCGTTAATTAATAAATTTTCTACTTCAATTATAAAATCGATCTCTTTGCTTTTTGGTAAATAAAATCCACCATCTTTTCTGTAAACTGTAAATCTTATCCTTGTTAAATTATCAAAATTATTTGCTTTAATTGTTTTAATAATTTCATCTTTAAAATATTCAAAAGTAAAAAAATCCGGAATATCCATACGCAGCATCCTCATAGATGACATTAACCTAAAATAATGATCTTCAATAAAGTAAATGTTATACTTTTTACTTTTCAAAGTTTCGAATACAGCATCTCCATATTTAAACCCTCTATTGTTTATTGTAATCTTAAAATCATTTTTTGATATTAATTTACTATTTACATTAATCATAAATAATTATTTTTTTAAATTCAAAAAAAAACCTCGAGATCTTTCCCGAGGTTATATATTTATCATTATCAAATTTTATCCTCCAATAGTATGTTTTAGTTCTGAAATCTTTGTTTCCCAAAACATTTTAGTTTCTTCAACCTCATCCTCATCAGCAAAATCTACCACAATTAAAGAAACATCTTTTGTCAAGGCATCTACTTGAATTCTCAATTCAAAATAAGTATCTTTATCATCATCTTCTTCCCATTTGAACCTAATAAATTGATCATTTTTAATAGCTATTTTTTTTGCTACTTCTTCTGAACCATCCCAGATAAAAGTAAACATTTGCCCCCTTGAATTAACATTATCTGCAAACCATTCTCCTAAAGAATCTGGTGTTGATATATATTGAAACAAAAAACTTGCCGATGCGTGTATTGGAAATTCTAATTCAATCCTTTTCTTTTCAGACATATTAATTAATTTATTGTGACAATATATAGATTATCTCAAATTAAAAAAA
>JAUWUU010000029.1 GCA_030617765.1 Flavobacteriia bacterium
ATTGGAAACACATTGTTGTAAAACCAACTGGGCAAGTTTCTTTTTTGGATGTTTTGACATAAACGCATTTGAATTATTGAATACAAAAATAAGAATGTTTTGCTCAATTTATTTTTTTTTAGATTTTATTTTTAAGCTTTGAAAGGTTTAAGATACTATTCAGACAGTTATGCTAACCTTTCGTCCGTTTTGATTTGATAAATAATCCCAAATACGTTTAATTGTTACTTTACAATCATTAAATATACCCGTTTAGCGGTTACAAAGCTAAAGTAAACAAGACCGATGAAGGCTTGTACGAGAATGGCAGGGCGTTATTTAATTGTATCTCCTTTTTTTAACAGTTTGATTGTATAAGAGAAGTACGAATTTTCTTTGATAAATTCGTCATTTGATGATTTTTTGAAGACTCTATTTTTAGGATAATCAACTAATTAATAAATTTTATGTAACTTTAGTCACTAATATTACATAAAAAAATAAGTTTGTCAAATATTTGCTCTATGCCACTGGTGAGATAGCGCTTAATGTTATTGAAATACTATTAGCATTATATTTAAATACTGAAAAAAAATTAAGAATCAATTAAAAAAAAACACTCACCATATTAAAATCTAATCTTAATAGCTCAGTATACACCTTTGAAAGATCCATTTTGGCCTAACAAAATTATCTCAAATATAATTTGAGTCTCTTATAAAAAATAACAATGTCAATAAAAACAATAATTATGAAAACAACTAAAAAACTTTTAATTTTAATTACCATCGTATTTTTCACATATAACATTAGTCTCTATGCGCAGCTAGAGCATACTATTACATTAAATGTAGATACTGGTAACATTGTTAAACCCGATGTAAATAAGTATTGTGATTTTGGTCAAGAAGATGGTATTACAAACGAAGATTATACGATAACGGTAAATATTGGAGACACCATTATTTGGCAAGGTGTTTCTATGAATGATCCAGAAACTGATATCGTTAATATTACATCAATAAATCATCATGGTGGCACTAATATTTTTGGTGTAAATATCTTAGAAGGAAATGAAGAAACTCCAGAATTAGTTGTTGGTGAAGTATTGAAAAGTACAGTTGATGAAGGTAAAAAAACATATAAATACACTATAAAATTTACAGTATTAAATGATAGTGTAAAAAGAAATGGTACTTTTCAAATTGACCCAAAAATTATTGTTGATCAATAAACTTCTCTTAACATTCGAATAGTTTTCATGGTAAAATATAATCCCATAAATAAACACTTTCAAAAAAAGGCTTATTTGCTTATTTTGGTTTTTTTAGTTATTAACACTGCTATTTATGGTCAGGATCAAAAAAAAGCAGATAGTCTAGAATTAATATATACTTTAGGTATCTTTAAAGAACAGGATCGATTAAAAATTCTTGTAGGGCTAGCTAAAAATCATACATATCCTAAAAAACAACTATTTTATAGTACTGAGCTTATACATTTAGCGACAAAATTAGACTCTACCAATTATTTGTGGTATGCTTTTACGATGGAAGGTACTGCGCTAAGAAATATGGGCGACTATAGTAATGCTTTAAAGAGTCAAATTAAAGCGGCTGAAATTACTATTGAAAAAAAGCAAATTGGAAATTTAGGTAAGGCATATATTGCAATTGGAGATACTTATTCACAAATGGGAAATCATAACAATTCTATCAAATATTATAATGATGCCATCGATATTCTTAGGAAAGAAAATGACTCACATGCTATTGCAACTGTACTCTATAATGCAGGGGATGAATATGTAAATAGCAAAAAATATGATTCTGCAAAAGTTTATTTTAAAGAATCAAGTCTAATTTATAAAAAAATTAATAACTTAATTGGCTCTGCATATAATCTGGGTAGTCTTGGGCTAATATATGCTGAAAAGGGAAATTATGCATTGGCAAAAGAAAACATCAATCAAGCCATAAGAATTCTTGAAGAATTGAAACATTATCCGACTATTTCTGAATTCCTTATTTATATGGCAGATATTTATATAGATCAAAATGATCTGGCAACTGCACTCAGTTATACCCATAGAAGTTTAGAAATTGCTCAAAAATATAGGCTCAAAAAAAATATAAGTGAAGCAAATCTAAAACTTTCCGAGATTTACCAATCTAATGGAAACCTTCCTGAGTCTTATAAATATTATAAAGATTATATTGCTTACAGAGATAGTATCAATAATATCGAATCTGTTCAACAATTAGCTGATATGCGAACAGATTTTGAAGTCAAAAAAAAGCAAAATGAAATTGTATTTTTAGAAAAAGAAGCCGAAATTAATCAACTAAAAGATAAAAAAAACAGAATATTTACTTATGCTTCTTTATTAGCAACTTTTTTAGTATTGTTACTAGCTATAGGCTTATATAGAAGATATCAATTTATCAATAAAACGAATCATATTATTCAAAAGAAAACTAAAAAATCAGAAGAATTACTACTTAATATTTTACCAGCTAAAACAGCTCAGGAATTAAAGAAAAACGGAAAAGTACAAGCAAGACAATTTACTTCTGTTAGTGTTATGTTTACTGATTTTAAAGAGTTTACAAATATTTCTCACAATTTATCTCCAGAAGCATTGGTAAAAAGTGTTGATTTCTATTTTTCAAAATTTGATGAAATAATAATAAAACATGGCTTAGAGAAAATCAAAACAATTGGTGATGCGTATATGTGTGCAGGTGGTTTACCATTTCCAACAATAGATCATGCTGATAAAATGATTAAAGCTGCCTTGGAAATTGCTGAATTCACAGAAGAATCTAAAAAAATGAATGATGAGCATATTAAAAATTTTGAAATCCGTATTGGAATTAATTCCGGACCAGTAGTTGCAGGAGTTGTAGGAACTCAAAAGTTTGCTTATGATATTTGGGGCAATACAGTGAATGTAGCTTCTCGTATGGAATCTACATCAATATCTGGGAAAATAAATATTTCAGAATCTACTTATGATTTGGTCAAAGATAAGTATGACTGCGAATACAGAGGTGAAATTCACGTTAAAAATAAAGGATTAATGAAAATGTATTTTGTAAATGGCATTAAGAAAACTGAAATTTAATTTTTTTATTATATTTATTAATCAAATTTTAATTAAAAATGATACAACAAGATCCTAATAATTTTTGGGAACAATTGGAAAGGTTAGAGAAACTAATAAGATCCTCTGAATTAAAAGCGGGTATTATTTTTTCTTTTCACAGTCTTATTTTAGGTTTATTTGTAGACAGATTAGATTATTTTAATGAAGTATTTAATGGAAACATTATATTTCTAATTTTAATATGTATTTGGATAACTTTTGTATTAATTTCAATATTTTTTGCTTTTAAATGTTTTATGCCACGAATGGAATTAAAATTTAAGAAGAATGTTTTCTTTTTTAGAGATGCAGCTTATTCATTTGGAGATATTGATGCATACAGCAAAGAATTGACAGAGGTGTGTACAGATGAAAATGAGCTTTTTACGCAACTAAGCCATCAAATTTATATAGAAAGTACTATTATTGATCAAAAGTTTAAAAGCGTTCAAAAATCAATAAAATTTTTTGCTATTAGTTTTGTTTTTATGGTTTTAATTATTGGGTATTGGGTAATAAAATTATAAGTAATTACGTTATCAGTCTTAATAGATGAAAGGATATAAAAAAATTCGAAAAAAAGCTTTTGAGATTCTAAATACAAAATTATCGAAAAAGTTATACTACCATGAAAGACGTCATACCTGTGATGTACTTAGCGTAATCAATCAATTTATTAAACGTGAAAAAATTGATTCTTACAATGCAAAACTTCTTCGTATAGGTGCTTTGTTTCATGATGTTGGTTTTACAATTTCAAATATTGAACATGAAAAACTTAGTAGTGAAATAGCTGAAAAATATATGTTGGAATATGGATTTTCAGACAAAGATATTAAGGTTGTAAAAGGACTAATTATGGCAACTCGTATTCCACAAACTCCAAAAAATTATTTAGAAAAAATTATTTGCGATGCAGATCTAGACTATTTAGGAAGAGATGATTATTACCCTATAAGCAATCAACTTTTTAAAGAACTTCAATCTTTTTCAGTTGTTAATGATGTTAATGAATGGAATAAAATTCAAATAAATTTTTTAGAAGCACATCAATATCATACGGTTTTTTCTCAAAAATATAGACAACCAAAAAAAGAGGATCGTATTGACGAATTAAAACAATTGGTTTAAGGAGCATTTCACAAACCCGTTGAGATTACTATTATACCTTATCTCAAAGCCTGATTACCAGTTGTGCCAGTTCATTTTGGATACTTATACATCAATCTTTTTTGAATAAAGTACTGTAAAAATAAGAATGTTTAGGGCAAAAATAATGGATATCTTAAAACGCTTTCCTCATTTTTATCAATAAGGTTCAATATGAATTAAAACATGCCCCAAATTTAGTATCTCGCTCCTTAAAGTATCTTTTAATTTATGTGCTAAAGTATGGCCTTCAGTTACTGAGATTCCTCCATCTACTATTGCGTGAAGATCAACGTGATATTGCAAACCAGCTTTTCGAATAAAACATTTTTCAGTTCCCAGGATTCCGTCAACTGTTATCGAAATATCTCTAATTTCCTGAACTAAATCATCATACACATGTTCGTCCATGATCTCACCAAGTGCCGGTCTGAATATTAAATAACTGTTGTACAAAATAAATAATGAGGCTAAAAGAGCAGCCCAATCATCGGCAGTTTCATAACCTTCTCCATAAATAAGTGCAATTGAGATTCCTAAAAATGCCATTACAGATGTAATTGCATCACTTCTATGATGCCAGGCGTCAGCTTTTAATGAGGAACTGTTAGTTTCAATACTTTTTTTGACAACAATCCGATAAGAAATTTCCTTCCATAAAATAATTGATCCAAGCACGATCAATGTCCATGCCTTTGGAATTTCCTGAGGTGTTTGAATATTCTGAATACTCTTATAGGCAATAATTGTTGCAGAAGTCACTAAAAAGGCTACTATTACAAAAGTGACCAATGGTTCTACTCTTCCATGACCATAGGGATGGTTTTTATCTGCCGGTTTATTGGCATATTTTAAACCAAAAAGTACTAGAATTGATGAAAATATATCCGATGTTGATTCGATGGCATCAGCAATCAATGCATGCGAATTACCAAAAAAACCTGCAAATCCTTTTATAAGTGCCAAACCCAAATTCGCTGCTATACTGAAATAGGTGGTTTTTATTGCAGTTTGTTCGTTAGACATTATTTAGGTCTGATTAAGATATAACTCAAAAGTTTTGATTCCCAGAATATAATAAGATTCCTGTTAACAAATATACAGTTTATAAATATTTTGATACTATTGACTATGATTTAAACATCTAATTTATTAAAAAATTAATCTAAATCTATAAAACACTTTTCATTACCCTACTTTTCGCTACAGTTTCTTTCCATTCATTTTCAGGATCGCTATCTTTTGTAATTCCACCCCCAATATATAAATTCATTATATGATCTTTTAGTTGCATACAACGTAGGTTTACAAATAAATTGGTTTCATTTTCATTCGCTCTAGAAGTTTTGTTTAATTCTCCTAAAAATCCAGCGTAAAATTCTCGATTATATTCCTCATTTTCCAAAATAAAATCTTTAGCAACCTCTTTGGGTAAACCACAAACTGCAGGAGTTGGGTATAAGCTTTGCACTAAATCTTCAAGAATGAAATCTTCAGTTATATTACCTTTAATTTTGGTGCAAATATGCAGTAAAATTCCAGCTTTTAAGGTAAAAGGTTTACCAATTCGAAGGTCTTTATTTTTAAGCTTTGAAATGATAAAATCAGTAACAATTTGTTGCTCTTGCCTTTCTTTTTCATCCCAAACAACTTCAGTATTTCCTTCAAATATTTGTGTACCCGCCAATGCCATTGTTGAAAATTGTATGCCTTTAATCTTTAATAAAGTCTCTGGACTAGCACCCATCCATAATCCTACTTTTGGATGAAACCAGATATAAACAAAAGCCGAAGTATATTTGTAAATCAATTCATTAAAAATTTCACTAATTTTAGAATTTCCTAATACAACTTCTTCATTTCTTGATAAAACCACTTTTAAAGCACTCCCCTTTTTAATAAAATTAATTCCCTTTTTAACAAGTTCAATATGTTTATGCTTATCAGAATTAACCTTTAATAGATGGTCATTTTTATTAATGATTGTATCATTTCCTTTTATATTTATATTTTGATCAGATATTTTAAATTCAAATGACTCACAATGATCAAAAGGTAATAATACAGTTTTATTTTTATTATTAAAAGGTGCAAAAACAAAACCTGATTGTAAATAATCTTTTAAAAAAAATAACTTATCATTGTTTTGAAACAAGGCATTAAGATTGTCATCATTGGGTTTTTTATAAACAACAAAAGGCTTTCTCTGCTGATATGCAAGCTCAATATTTATTAAAATTTCATCAAAAATCATTTGAATTATTTTTCTAATGTTTTTAAAATTTCTTTTTTAATCAAATCAAAATGAGTCCAAACCAAAGCATGAGTTCCATTTTCAATCTTTTTTAAAGAAAATTGTTGTGGTTTAAAAATTTCTTTTAAATATAAAGAATTTTTATACGGAACAATCTTATCTGAGCTGCCATGAATCGAAAGTATTTGTGAAGAACTAGTTATCCACTTGCTTTCATAAGTAGGCAATTCTGTAATATGAGTTAATTTTTCTTGTGCTGCATTTTGGAAAATACGAGGCACTAAAGGTCTGGTTAAACTCCACTTATAAAAGTTTAAGATCCAATGCAAGGGTTCAAATTCACCTTTTACAGATGGAGCCAATACAATTTTTGAATTATAATTTTTAGGATTGGCCATAACTATAGTTCCACCATAAGAATATCCTATCAAAATGACTTTATTAGCCGGCAAACTCTTAATCACTTTATTTAATACTGTAACTTCTTTATCGACACTATTCAATACATTTTCATGTTTTTCAATACTATAACCTATTCTATCATAAGCAATTATATTTGTATTATTATTCAGAATAGAATCGGACATGTATTCTTTAAAATCCATAGCTGAACCCGGAGATCCGTGGATAAAAACCAAAGTTGGCAAAGTAGTGTCAATTTGTTTTTGCATAGAAACAACTCTAACTTTATGACCTTCAAAATTTGTATAAGTAATTGTTGGTTGAAAAGGAGAATCCTTAAATTTACTGAAGATATATTTATCAGATTTTGGTTTAGAAAACTGGTAGATTGCAACTAAAAAAATTATAAAAATTAACGCAAATAAGATTCCGGAAATCTTTAAAACACGCTTTATCAAATGCTTTTTTCTAGCCATTAAGAAGTTTTCTTTGGTAAAATGATATTGGTGAGTTTACACAATGAAATCAAATCGTCATTTTCATCTGTGATCTTGATTTCCCATAAATGTGTAGTTTTCCCTTTATGAATATATTTTGCAGTTGCAGTAACGATTCCTTCTCTTTTACTTTTTATATGATTTGCCGAAATTTCTATACCCCTTACTTCAAAGTTTTTATCATTTAAAAATATATGTGAAGCTGCACTTCCTACACTTTCAGCCAAAGCGACTGTAGCACCTCCATGCAATAAACCCATAGGTTGATATACGCTTTTATTTACTGGCATGGTAGCAACCAAAAAATCTTCACCAATATCAGTATATTGAATACCCAATGTTTCCATTAGGGTGTTTTTTGATGCAAAATTTAACTTTGACAACATTTCATTTCTATCCATCATAAAATTCTAAGAAACGTAAAAGTAAAAAAAGAAACGATTTATAGTTGTATTTTAACTATTTATTTAGTTTTTATATATTAATTTTGCACTGCCTATTAAAAATTAAAAATGGTTTATAAAATTAGAATTATTTTAGATGTTGAAGATAATGTAATTAGAGATATTGCAATTCTAAAAAACGATACTTTAGAAGATCTTCACAATGCCATAACCAATGCTTTTGGATTTAGCGGAAGCGAAATGGCTTCATTTTACCTTTCTGATGAAGAATGGAATCAAGGTGAGGAATTTCCTCTTTTTGATATGAGTGAAACTCCGGGCGAAGTCACACAAATGCTTGATATTCCAATCAAAGAAGTCCTTACTAAGACTAATGATAAATTGATCTATGTTTATGACTTTATTTTTATGTGGTCATTTTTTGTAGAACTCATAGAAATAAATGAAGAAGAAAGCACTAATGAATTACCACATCTATTATTTACTTTAGGCGATATTCCAAATAATGCCCCTGAAAAAAAATTTAAAAGCGAAAATTTTGATCTTGATGAGGATGACGAGGATGATTTTGATATCGGTGAGTATTTGGATTGATTTTAAATCTTAATTTTCCTTTTTTAAATTATTTAATAATATAAATATTCACACTTTCATAATTACGAACAACAAAATCAAATACAACTTGTAATATTTCACCCATTGATGTACAAGTTTTAAAGTTCTTATCATGGGTATATTCAGTAAGGTCATATTTTAGATTTTCAATATTTTCTTTAGTAGAAATATGGTCATTTTTCATACATTCCATAAGTAAATTAATTCTACTATGCGAGCTTTTTAATCGTTTTGCTAAGGCAGATCTTTCTTCTTTTTTATACTGTTCAACAGATCGTTCACCCAAATTTTCTTGAACCATTTTCACAAAAGGTAAATTGTCTTTAAAAAATTGAGGACGGTAAACTTTTAATTTACCTTCATAACTCTGCTGATCAAAATCCATTGCCCTGATTCTATATTGCACCTGATCAAAATCATAAGTAGGAATGATCACATAATTATAAGCCCTCATATCACCAAGCAACCTCAAAGTTGATCGTTCATTAAATTTAACAAACTCTTTTGACAAGCGCTGCTTTTCAACTTTTGGAAGATCCTTTAAATTTTCTTCCATAAACATATCGCCGGGAATCCCCATAACATGTTCTTCTATTAAAGTGTCTTTATAAATTAAAAAGTGGATACGATTTGGAGATAAAATATCTTCAAATTCTAAACCGTAAACCCTAGAAGCATCTGCCTTTTTAACATAAATATAGGCGTAATTATCATTTAAAATATTTCTTATCTTCACTCTAAAAGGTTTAGAATTTCCAAATGTGCAATAGTCGATTTCGTCTATTATCAGGTATTTCAAAATCTCTTCGGTACCATCACCATGCAAAATATTATACATTTGCTTCAAGCTTAGATCGATCTCATTTTGCTCAAATTCAGGATAATAAACTCTTATCCATAAAGTATCATTTTCATATTTATCATAAACTGTTACCGAACCCGAAAATCGCAATAGATCATCATAAAAAATTGGAATTTTTATATTTCTATTATACTTTGTCAAATAGCTGTACAATTCTTCATTAATTGGAAAAGAAGGTTTTTTATTTGATATTAATTTTTCGTCCATCACTTTCAAAAATTTGCTTAGCGAAGATACAAAATCTTTAATTTGTTCAATTTTATAATAAATTAACAACATTAGAATTCGTGTTATTTCATCAAAATAAATATTTGATTATACTAATCTCATACAATTAGTAACAAATTAACACTAAATTCGTCTTATAAATAATTCAATTTAAATAGCATTGGAAACTATATTAAGTTTAAATAATCTCGATAAAAAATTTGGCAGGATCCATGCTGTGAACAACCTGTCTTTTGACATTCAAAAAGGCAATGTTTATGGTATTTTAGGTCCTAATGGAAGTGGGAAATCAACTACTCTAGGGATAATTTTAAATGTAGTGAATAAAACATCAGGTACATTTAGCTGGTTTGGAGGAACAAAATCAACTCATGAAGCTTTAAAAAAAGTTGGTGCCATTATTGAGCGACCAAATTTTTATCCATACATGACCGCTATAGAAAATTTAAAGCTTGTATGTAAGATCAAGGAGATCTCTTTTGATAAAATTGAAGAAAAATTAAAAGATGTAAACCTTTATGAAAGGAGAAATAGTAAATTTCGTACTTACTCCTTAGGAATGAAACAACGTTTGGCCATTGCTTCTGCCCTACTCAACGACCCTGAAATTTTAATCTTAGATGAACCTACAAATGGACTGGATCCTCAAGGAATTCATGAAATCAGAAGCATCATCAAACAAATTGCTGCTAATGGCACAACTATCTTACTGGCTTCACACTTGTTAGATGAAGTTGAAAAGGTATGTACGCACGTTATCGTAATAAGACAAGGCGAAAAATTGTACTCAGGCAGTGTTGATGAGATGACCTTTTCTCATGGAATTTTAGAGTTAAACTCTGAAAATCAAAAAAATGAATTGACTAAAGCTTTGAATAATTTCGAAGGAATTTCATCAATAAAACAAGAAAATGATCTGATCTATGCCAAATTAAATAAAAATATTTCTGCCGCTGAGATCAACCAATACATGATAAAAAATAATATTACGTTATCCCATTTGGTAAAAAGAAAACCGACATTAGAACAACAATTTTTAACCTTGACCAACGAAAAATAAGTTGAAAAATATGTTTAGATTACTCAATATTGAACTCCATAAAATAAAACACAATAGAGCTAGTAAAGTATTGATCATTACTTATTTTATTTTACTCACTTCAATTTCTTTAATTGCTACAATAAAGTTTGATATTGGTCCGATAAAATTTCATCTGGCAGAACAGGGTATTTTTAATTTTCCTTACATCTGGCATTTTACCACATTTATTGCTGCACTTTTTAAACTATTTTTATTATTAGTAATTGTATCCATGATTTCTAATGAATACAGTAACAAAACTTTAAAACAAAATCTTATAGATGGCTTGAGCAAAAAAGAATTTATTTTAAGCAAATTTTATACTGTAGTTCTATTTGCTTTTATTTCAACAATATTTGTTTTTGTTACTTCTTTGATCTTAGGTCTGATTTATTCTGATTATAATGAATTTTCAATTATTTTTTCAGATTTAGAATATTTGCTAGCCTTTTTTATAAAATTAGTCGGGTTTTTCTCTTTTGGATTATTTTTAGGAATGCTGATCAAAAGGTCAGCCTTTGCTGTTGCTGCAATGTTGATCTGGTTTTTTATTGAAACTATTAGTTACAATGTATTTAAGTGGAATATTTTTAAGGATACTGAAATTGCTGATTATATTTATCAATTTGCTCCGTTAAAATCGATGTGGAATTTGATAGATGAGCCCTTTTCAAGGTTAAATGCTGTTAAAACACTAGCCAATCAAGTTGGAGAAAATATAAGTTATGATTATGCTGTGCACTGGTATGAAATTGCTATTGTGTTAGGGTGGACCTTTCTCTTTATATATGCTTCATATTACTTATTAAAAATTAGAGATCTGTAAAAAAATACACCACAAATTTTCACAAACATCATATACTATCATTCATACATTTCTAAATAGTGTATTTACGCTAAAAAAAGGATTTGAATTATATTCAAAATCATTATAACCAAACCCTTACTAAATGTTTATTAACATTGTTTACAATACATTATCCATAATCTCTTGAACAACTTCTGGGTTCAACAAAGTACTTGTATCTCCTAAATTATCCGTTTCACTACAGGCAATTTTACGTAAAATTCTTCGCATAATCTTACCCGAACGTGTTTTAGGCAATCCGCTAGTAAATTGGATTTTATCTAATTTTGCTATCGGTCCAATATGCTCTGTGATAATCTGATTAATCTCTTTACGTAAATTATCATGATTTCTAGATTCACCACTTTCTTTTAAAATTACATAACCATATAAAGCATTTCCTTTAATGTCATGTGGGAACCCAACAATAGCAGATTCGGCTACAGCCTGATGTTCGTTTATCGCATCTTCAATTGGTGCCGTACCCAAATTATGACCTGAAACAATGATTACATCATCTACCCTGCCAGTTATTCTGTAATAACCAACTTCATCACGTAAAGCTCCATCACCTGTAAAATATTGATTCTCATAAGTTGAGAAATAAGTATCTTTATAACGCTTGTGATTTCCCCAAATGGTTCTTGCCATAGATGGCCAAGGAAACTTAATACACAAACGACCATCTACCTGATTGTCTTTTATTTCTTTACCGTTTTCATCCATCAAAGAAAGTTGAATTCCGGGTAAAGGAAATGTCGCATACGTCGGTTTTGTTGGTGTTAAATACGGAATAGGTGATATCATTATACCTCCGGTTTCTGTTTGCCACCATGTGTCAACAATTGGACTTTTCTTCTTTCCTACATTATCATTGTACCAATGCCATGCTTCTTCATTGATTGGTTCACCTACAGATCCTAATACTTTTAATGAAGATAGATCATGTTTTTCAACACATTCCAAATTTTCTTTTGCCAAAGCACGAATTGCTGTTGGTGCCGTGTAGAACTGAGTTACTTTATGCTTTGCAACTACTTCCCAAAATCTTCCCCAATCTGGATAATTTGGCACACCCTCAAACATTACAGTAGTTGCTCCATTTGCTAAAGGACCATAAACAATATAACTATGACCAGTAATCCAGCCAATATCTGCTGTACACCAGTAAACATCATTCTCTCTGTATTGAAATACATTTTTAAAGGTATAAGCTGTATAAACCATATAACCTGCAGTAGTGTGTACCATTCCTTTTGGCATACCAGTTGAACCGGAAGTATATAAAATAAATAATGGGTCTTCAGCATCCATAATTTCTGGCTCACATTCTGTTAAAGCTTCCTCAAGTAAAGGTTGTAACCATTTATCCCGACCCTCTTTCATTTTAATATCTGAATTGATGCGTTTTGCTACCAAAACAGTTTCTACACCTGGGCATTCTTCAAGTGCATCATCAACAATACCTTTTAGATCTATTGTTTTTGAACCCCTGTATGAGCCGTCTGAGGCAATTACCATTTTACAATCACTATCATTGATTCTTGTAGCCAATGCTGTAGCAGAAAACCCTGCAAAGACAACAGAATGAATTGCGCCAATACGTGCACATGCCAGTGTAGAAATAGCCAGTTCAGGAATCATTGGTAAATAGATACAAACCCTATCCCCTTTATTAATTCCTTGATCTTTTAATACATTCGCAAATTGATTTACCCGCTCATAAAGTTGTTGATAGCTTATATGTTCTGCTTCTTCGCTAGGATCATTTGGCTCAAACAAAATGGCTGTTTTGTCACCACGAATTCTCAAATGTCTATCGATACAATTTTCTGTAATATTCAGTTTTGCTCCTTCAAACCATTTCACTTCCGGTTTTTTAAAATCCCAACTCAAGACTTTATCCCAACGTTTACGCCAAATAAAATGTTCTTCAGCAACTTCTTCCCAAAATCCTTCCGGATTTCTAACCGATTTTCTATGTATTTGAAAATACTCTTCTAAATGTTTGATATGATAATTGCTCATTTGTTGGAATTTTTTATGTTGTATTTTAATATTTGAATCACCTAAAGTAATAAAAAAAATCATTTCCATACAAATTACACTATTTTTGTGAAATGCAATTTAAGTTAGAATCAGAATATAAACCTACCGGAGATCAACCACAAGCAATTGAAGAATTGGTAAAAGGATTCCATGAAAATGAAAAATATCAGGTTTTATTAGGAGTAACGGGCTCAGGAAAGACCTTTACCGTTGCTAATGTTATTGAAAAAGTACAAAAACCTACTTTGGTTTTGTGTCATAATAAAACATTGGCTGCTCAATTGTATTCTGAATTCAAACAATACTTTCCAAATAATGCTGTAGAGTATTTTGTTTCTTATTACGATTATTATCAGCCCGAGGCTTATATTCCTACCACAGGTTTGTATATTGAAAAAGACCTTTCTATCAATGATGAAATTGAACGTTTACGTTTGAGCACAACGTCTGCACTCCTTTCGGGAAGAAGAGATGTTTTGGTTGTTGCTTCCGTTTCTTGTTTATACGGCATTGGAAATCCTGTTGAATTTAAAAAGAATGTTATTGAAATTAGCGTTGATCAGATAATTTCCAGAAATAAATTTTTACATCAATTGGTTACCAGTTTATATTCTCGAACTGAGGCCGAAGTAAAAAGCGGGACTTTTAAAGTAAAAGGAGATACGATATCAATTTACCCTTCTTATGGTGAATATGGGTTTAGAATTCATTTTTTTGGTGATGAAATTGAAGAGATAGAAAGCTTTGATCTGATTAATAATCAGATCATTGAAAAATTTGAACAATTGACCATTTATCCTGCAAATTTATTTGTTACTTCACCGGATATTTTACAGAATGCCATACATCAAATTCAAGAAGATCTAGTAAAACAAGTAGATTATTTTAAAGAGATCGGTAAAGGTTTAGAAGCAAAAAGATTGTTAGAAAGAACTGAATTTGACTTGGAAATGATCCGTGAATTAGGTTATTGCAGCGGAATTGAAAATTATTCGCGTTATCTCGACGGACGCCAGCCAGGTACTCGACCTTTTTGTCTCTTAGATTATTTCCCAGATGATTATTTGATGCTAGTAGATGAAAGTCATGTTACCATACCTCAGGTTCATGCTATGTACGGTGGAGATCGTTCTCGAAAAGAAAATCTGGTAGAATACGGATTTAGATTACCGGCTGCTATGGATAATCGCCCATTAAAATTTGAAGAGTTTGAAGTCATCCAAAATCAGGTGATCTATCTTAGTGCTACACCGGCTGATTATGAGTTACAACAAACAGAAGGCGTTTTTGTAGAACAGATCATCAGACCTACAGGTTTGCTCGACCCGGAAATTGAAGTCCGCCCCAGTCTAAATCAAATTGATGATCTTATCGAAGAAATTCACCAAAGAGTAGAAAAAGACGAACGTGTACTAGTCACTACTTTAACCAAAAGAATGGCGGAAGAATTGACTAAATATCTAACCAGAATTCAAATTCGTTGTCGTTATATACATAGTGATGTAGATACTTTAGAAAGGGTAGAAATTATGCATAATCTACGAAAAGGTGTTTTTGATGTTTTGATAGGTGTGAATCTTTTGCGTGAAGGTTTGGATCTTCCTGAAGTATCGTTGGTTGCTATATTAGATGCTGATAAAGAAGGCTTTTTGCGTAGCCATCGTTCATTGACACAAACAGTAGGGAGAGCTGCCAGAAATGTAAATGGTAAAGCTATAATGTATGCAGATAAAATTACCAAAAGCATGCAACTAACTATTGATGAAACCATTAGAAGAAGAGAAAAACAAATTGCTTATAACACTAAAAACAATATTACACCAACCCAGATCAAAAAGAACATTGATGATTCTCTTACCAAAAAACAAATTACTACTTATCAATATGACAGTGCCAATACACAAGCTGCTGAAGCTGATCTACAATACTTAGCAAGACCTGAAATTGAAAAACGCATCCGTGAAAAAAGAAAAAATATGGAATCTGCCGCCAAAGCTTTAGATTTTTTGGTGGCTGCAAGATTACGTGATGAGATCAAAGAATTACAAGGGTTTTTATAAGATAGCTACAAACAATAAATAAGAAAAAAATTATTTTAGGTCATAACAAGTCGTACGATTCAATAGTTATTTTTTTTATTCAAATTCTTTCTTATTTTCAAACTATTCCGGACCCCAAAGATCGCTACCTGTCAGATTACAAACTTCAACCATTTCAATACAATAATCTAATCTGCCCAGATCATCTGCACCTACATTATTTGTTCCAAAAGTAAATTTAACACCTGCATCCTTTGCACGTTTTATAAAAGTTGAACTCGGAATTTTATAACGAGCGCTGATTTCCATAGCTACATTTTTTTCTGCTAAAACTCTTATCACCTTATCCATACGCTCTTCTGTCCATAATTCATCATATCTGCTATTAAGTTCATCTGGGAGATAGGTAGCATTTACATAAATATCAACAGGTTCATTACCAATAATGTTTTCAATACGATTGACCAATTGATCCATAAAATTTTCGGGATCACCAACCTCAGTTTCTTCTTTTAACCATAGTCGCATTCTTTTGCCGTTATCATTTGTCCATGTCATAGCATCCGTAAAAACGTAATCAAATTGATCAACAGTTTCTTTTGAAAAAATATCTACCCATTCACGCCCTTCAGCCTGAATAGCCAGATAAGTTTGTGGTGGTTTATTATAAGTAGATAAAAATTCCTGAAGTGCTTCCTCTGTCTCAAAAGTCATTTGCAATCCACAATTAAAAGCGATACCATAAGTAAAACCATATTTTCGAGCATTTTCTAGAACCTGATCTGTAGTCAAACCTCCTTTTAAATGTGCGTGTAGATCCATCAATGGAAAATCTTTACTTGAAAGATCGATCAACTTAGATTCAAATTCCAGATCATCAATTGGATTCCCAATTGTAGCAGCACCATCTGGCAAAGGTTTTACTTTAATATTTTTAAAATATACTTTACCTTTAGAATCATTCCCCTGAAGAGCAAAAGTACCTGAAGAAAGTACACTTCCTTTATTTTTATCAGTTCGATAAGGATTTTCAGATTCAGTATAATCAACCATTAATTCGCCATTTATATAAGTTTGAATAGTTTTACCTTGTACAATGATGTGATAATTGAACCATTCACCATCCTGCACTGGAGATTTATAAAGATTGCGAATACCACTTAAACTTCCTGTTCTATTTTGCGATCTGTTTTTTCTTGTAATGGTTTTAGAAGAAGTATTCAAGACCTGACATTGATATCCTTTTTTTGGGAAACCTGCTTCTTGATATTCTGTATGAAAGAATATGCTTGAGTTTGAGGCATATTCTACTTTTACATCTATTTTTAGTTCAAAATTCTTAAAATTTTGTTTAGAGATATTCCCATCATAAAACAAGTTTGAACTACCACCATTTGAAACAAGCATTCCATTTTCTATTCCCCATAATGATTCATTACCGGAAGATTTCCATCCTTTTATTGTTTCTCCATCAAAGAGATCAATCCATTCCTCCTTTGCACAACCATTGAGCAAAGTAGAAGATATTAATACTATAGAAAATAACCTGATAATCCATTTTAGATCAAACATAATATTCTTATTAAGATTAAAAAAAAATAAAAGTAATGGAAAAAAATTAATCAAAAGTTTATTATTTCACTTAATATCAATATCACCACGTTATACTTATTTTTTATCAAGTCATTTAAATAGTTAAAGCTGTTTGAAAAGCATTTTCAATAACATCTTGCACTTTTCCTACTTTATTTGCATCTCCAATTAAATGGACAGGTTTTTTAAAAATATCGTTACCAAACGGATTGTATGATTTCATTCCAGTAGCAAGAATAATATGATCAATATCCTCAAGAGTTTGTTTTAAGTTATCTCCTTCAATATTAACATTCTTTCCTGAAATTTTCCTAACTTTTGTGTTTACAAATATTTTTACATCCCTGTTTTGAAGTGCTTTAAGTGTTAGTTTTCTTTCAATCATTTCCATATCACGAGCAACTTCAGCCATCATTTCAACAATAAAAACTTTATTGCCTTTTGAAAGTAACATATTGGCTACTTCTATTCCAATTAACCCTCCGCCAATTACTAATGATCTTGTATTTTCAGGAATATTATGCTCTTCAAGGATCTCTGCCCAAAAATAATCTTTCAAACCCTCTATGGGTGCAATTTGTGGTATTGAACCTGTAGCTATTAATATTTCATCATATTTAACAAAATCATCAATTGTAGCTTCTCTTTGAATTATTTCAATATTAAAATCGATAATTTCATTTTTTAAGTAATCAATAATTTTTACCAATGACTGTTTATGGGGAGGCAAATAAGCTAAATTGAATTGTCCGCCAAGTTTGTTCTTTTCAAATAGCGTTACTATATGTCCGCGTTGTTTAAGCGTAATGGCAGCGGTCATACCGGATAAACCACCACCTATGACAGCAATGTTTTTTGGTTTTTGTGTTTTTTCAAAAATTAAATCTTCTTTACCAACCAATGGATTAACAATACATCCTAAACCTTTACCACTTTTAACACCTCCTAAACATCCTTCACTACAAGCCAGACACGGACGAACATTCTCAATAACTTTACCAAGGTATTTACCTACAAAATCGGGATCTGCTACTAAAGGGCGCCCTACTGCAATAAAATTTCCATTAGTTCGATTCTTAATTTCATCAATATCCTTAAATTCATTTATCTGCCCAACATAAATAACCGGAATATTGACAACCTCTTTTATTTTATCAGCCAATTGCCACGTTTTTCCTTTAGGAACAAACATATGTTGAAAGAACCATGGTGGTGTAGAGCATACAGTTCCTGCAGAAACATGAATTGCATTAACACCTTTTTTAGCAAGAATTTTTGAAAATTTTTGCATCTCGTCTATTTTAATGCCATTTGGTGTCATTTCATCACCACTAATACGAGCAATAATTCCAAGATTTGTAGCTTTTTTTATGGCATCTAAAACTTCGAGAGGGAATTTAATTCTATTTTCAAAGATGCCGCCATATTCATCTTTTCGATTGTTTACAGCTTCTGAAATAAATTGAGCAAATAAATATCCATGACCAAATTGAAGTTCGATATAATCAAATTCTGCTTTTTCAGCTCTAATGCTTGCCTGAACAAATAAATCTTTTATCATTTTCATACCTGTGGTATCTAAAGCAGTTGGTTTGGCACCTCCATTTTCACAGGCTTTTTCAGTTGATGAAACAAAATAATTGCCGGGTATTTTAGGATTGACCATTCTTCCAGGGTGATTTAAATGGGCTATCGCTTTTGCTCCACCTTGATGGATTGTATCGGTTAATTCTTTTAATCCATCTAGTTTTAAATCATTATCGATACCCATTTGAGTTGGCAGTTCGCGTAAACCTTTATCTAAAAATAAGGGTTCTGGGATAATAGCTCCGATATATTTACTTCTTGCCTTGTAAAAATTAAGATGCTTTTTGGTTACATCACCATTTTTATTACTGTATCCTGTTTTTACAGTAGCCATAATGAATTCATTTATTAAGTCTAGCATACTTTTATTTATTTATTAATTGATAAAAAATTCCACGTTTTAATTTAACTACCTCAATTTTACTCTCTGCTTCTAATACATCCAGATATTTGTTGATCTCATGAACATGTAATCCTAAAATTTTTGACAAGTCATCCAATGTACAGGGTCTTCTTGCTATGGTTTCTATAATGGCTGTTTCAGCATCTTTTCTATATGATCGTATATCTTTTCTTTCTAGAGGTGCTGAAATTATCTCAACATAATCTAGCTTCCAAAAATCAATGATTTTTTGTAATTCTTCTTTTGTTGCGCTTCTTAAATTATCCTTTATCCCTGGTCGGTCTAATGTGTTTAATTGAACGGAATCTGGTTTGATTTTTAGTATGGCCTTTTTAAGGGCGATCAATTCTTTTTCATTATCGTTATAATCAGGTAAAATAAATATTTCAAGCCACATTTTTCCTGTAAATTCCTTACGGAAAGTGATTAATCCTTGTATATATTTATCTAAGGTTAGTGTTTTTGGTGGACGATTTATTTTTAGAAATACTTTTTCTGTCGCAGCATCCAGAGAAGGTAGCACAACATCGGCATTCATTAATTCTGCTCTTACTTTCTTATCATATAGTAAAGTTCCGTTTGTTAGTATTGCAATAGGAATACCAGGTTTATTTTGTTTTATGAATTGAATGATGTCACCTATACGAATATTTAATGTGGGTTCACCGTAACCGGAAAAAGTGATATAATCTGGATCCGGATTGTTATTGAAGTAATTAGTCAACTCTTCAATTACTTCATTGTATTTGATATATTCTTTTCTATCAATTGTTAGGGTTGTTGTTCTTCCCACTTCACAATAAACACAATTAAGCGAACAGACTTTTTTAGGCACCAAATCAACTCCCAATGACATGCCTAATCGTCTGGATGGTACAGGTCCAAATAAATGTTTATACATCTTAATTAATCCTTTAAACTTGGTTAAATTCTCTTTAATTTTGGTAAAATCTTTTTTCTTGATAATTCTGCAACATCCTTAATTTCCTTCAATATTTCTTTAGAAATGGGAACATTAACTTCTTCGTCTGAAAATTTTACACTGGCCATTTTTTCTATATTAAAAAATAGCTTCATCGGTTTTTCCATTCTGGTAAACATTAAGTTATCCGATGCATCTTCCAAGTATTTTATTTCTTCAGCAAATACACTATTACTTACAGAAAATATATATGTTTTACTTTTATCTTCTTTAAGAATAGTTTCAATATTTTTAAGAGCAGGCTCTTTATATGTAGGTGAAAAGAAAAGTAAATTTAAAGCTGAACCAAAAACCAAAGTCCCTAATTCAGGTTTTTCAATTTGATCATCAGCCAAACCTATTACTTCATTTAATACATCAGGTTTTAAGAGATTTGCTTTGATTTCGTTATCTGATATTTGCTCATAGGTATCAATATCTACATCAAATTGAATATTGACAAATTTTTTATTATATCTATCTAAGTCAATATCAAATAATTTAAACATTGAGCTTTTAACAAAATCTATTGATGGATACTGTAAAGGAATCCCAATAACAGAACCACCTGATTTTAACCAGGAAGCAACAAAAGCAAACTCAACTAAAGGTTTTCCTGAACCACCAGGACC
>JAUWUU010000037.1 GCA_030617765.1 Flavobacteriia bacterium
TCAAAAGAAGATGAAATGGATCCTAAATAGTTTGGATTATTTATTTTTTTATCACAGAAATAACCTAATATATTATATCCTAATTCAGGATGTTCATAAAAAAAACCAGTTATTTTCTCAACGCTTTTATTAGATCCTACAAGAACCACATTTCTAAAATTCCCTCCTCCAATTCTATATTTTTTTAAGGCATATAAATAAAATGTTCTAAAAACGGTAATGGCTATAAAGATATATGCTAAAACCTTTATGTGATCAACAGAATTAATTACTTTATTTGTTAAACTGAAATAAGCAAAATAAACGAAAGTAAAAATTATAAACTGTAGAGTCAATCGAGAAATTACATCTACATTTTTATTATATCTTCCAATATTATAAAAATTAAGGTGGTAAGAAATAATTAGCCAACTCAAATTTACGTAGGTTATATGCCAAAACCCCGAATAAGATTCATTAAAATACAATCTTAAAAACAAATTAATAATAATCAGATTTGCTATTATTGAAATAGGTTTGATGTATATGGAGTAGCGTTTGTTCAAAAAAATACTTTTGTCAAATATAATATTCTTTTATCAACGATTGTCTTTCAAAATTTATTTATTCTTTTATCAGCAATAAACCTGGGATTTATGATCACATAAAATAAATATAATTATTTTTACAATCTATATGAAAACACATAAAATAATTGAAAAGCTTTTTTCGAATATTAAAAAAGAAGAGATTAAAATTGAATATGCTTTTAATTTCCGTGAGTTTTTAACTATTTTATTTGAAAGAGGATTTGCTGTACTAAGAGGTTTTATTTTTGTAAAACCTTTTTTAAAAAAGAGTAAAGGATTAATCTTTGCTTCCAAAGGATCTAAAATTCAATTCGGACATAAAATTAAAGTAGGCAGTGGATTCAATTTAATGGAATATGCAACTTTAAATGCTTTAAGCTATGATGGTGTTGAAATTGGTAATAATTTTACTTTAGGTAAATATGCCATCATTGAATGTACAGGGGTATTGAGAAATGTTGGCAATTCTTTAAAAATTGGTGATAATGTTGGTATTAATCATTATTGTTTTATTGGTGTAAGGGGAAATATTACCATTGGAAATAATGTTATTTTTGGACCGAGAGTTAATGTGTTTTCTGAAAATCATAAATTTGACAGACTTGATATCCCTATAAAAAATCAGGGAGTTTCAAAAGAAGACACTACAATAGGAAATGATGTTTGGATTGGGGCAAATACTTCAATAATGACTGGTGTAAAAATTGGAAATGGTTGCGTTATCGCAGCTGGATCAGTTGTTACTAAGGATATTCCTGACTTTTCAGTTGTTGGTGGAGTACCTGCTAAAATAATCAAAAAAAGAAAAAACTAAAAATTTGTGAATAAAACTCAATTGCCTTCTGATATATCAATTATCACAACATACAGGTGTAATATGGCTTGTAAAATGTGTGATATATGGAGAAATCCAACAGATAAAAATAAAGAAATTACTCCTCAAGAATTAGAATTACTTCCAAACTTCAAATTTGTAAACATCACTGGTGGAGAACCATTTTTAAGAAAGGATATTGAAGAAATTGTAGAAGTAATGTTTAAAAAAAGCAAGCGAATCGTAATTTCAACTGCTGGATGGCATACCAATCGTATATTACAACTGGCCAAAAGATTTCCAAATATTGGTGTCAGGGTAAGTTTAGAGGGGTTAGAGGCAATTAATGATGACTTAAGAGGAAGAAAAACAGGGTTTCAGAGAGGTTTAAATACGCTAAAAGGATTAAAAGAAATGGGAATCAAAGATATTGGGTTTGGAATAACCGTTTCTAATAAGAATTCGCATGATATGTTGGAACTATATGAGTTGGGTAAAGAGTTAAAAATGGAATTCGCTACAGCAACTTTTCATAATTCATTTTATTTCCATAAAGATGATAATTTTGTTACCGAAAAAGATATTGTAATTAAAGACTTTGAAATACTTATTGATAAATTATTAAAAGAGAATAATCCTAAAAGTTGGTTTAGAGCATTTTTTAATCTTGGTTTGATCAATTATATAAATGGGGGGACAAGAATGTTACCCTGTGAAGCGGGAACGGTTAATTTTTTTATTGAACCCTATGGAGAAGTATATCCTTGTAATGGTTTAGAAGAAAAATACTGGAAAGAAAGTATGGGGAATATAAGAGATTTTGACACTTTTGAAGATTTATGGTTTGGTGAAAGAGCCAAAAAAGTTAGAAGCCTGGTAAAAACCTGCCCAAAAAATTGCTGGATGGTAGGTACTGCAGCACCAGTAATGAAAAAGTATATTCGACATCCGATAAAATGGGTTATAAAAAATAAAATTAAAAGCTTAATGGGCACATCCATTAACAAAGATAAGATACCATATTACAATGTAGGACAAGATCCAAAGCAGGGAGATCTAAGAATTAAAGAGAAATGAAGATAATTGTTCTTGGTACAAGAGGTATTCCTGGTATTCAGGGTGGTGTGGAAACACATTGTGAAGAATTATATCCGAGACTTGTAAGTCTTGGTCATGATATTACTATTATTACAAGAACTCCCTACGTTAAGAGTAAAAAAATAAATGCTTTTAAAAGTGTCAGGTTGAAGCATATTTTTGCTCCAAAGAATAAAACTTTTGAAGCCATTATTCATTCTTTTTTGGGAACTCTTTACGCCGGATATAAACGTCCGGATTTTTTACATATTCATACGGTAGGTTGTATGTTATTAACTCCATTTGCTAAATTATTAGGGTTAAAAGTTATTGTAACCAATCACGGACCAGATTATAACAGACAAAAATGGGGGGAAACAGCAAAAAGAATAATTAAGCTTGGAGAGAGATTAGGAACTAAATATGCTGACAAAATTATTGTAATTTCAGAATTAATTGATAATATCTTAAAAAATAATTACAATCGCCATGATGCAGTGTTGATCTACAATGGTGTCACAATGCTTACTAAATCAGAAAAAAACAGATTATATTGGAGCTTTAGGTTTGACAAATCAGGAATATGTTATTGCTGTTGGACGATTTGTGGAAGAAAAAGGATTTTTAGATCTTGTGGAAGCTTATGCAAAAATCAATACAAAAATAAAACTCGTTCTTGTTGGTGATGCTGATCATGAAAATAATTATAGCAGATCATTAAAAAAACAGGCAAAAGAATGTGGTGTTATATTAACAGGCTTTTTAAATGGTGAGAAATTAAATCAGATCTATACTAATGCTAAGCTATTTGTTTTACCTTCTTATCATGAAGGATTACCTATTTCATTACTGGAGGCCATGAGTTATAATCTGGATATACTGGTAAGTGATATTCCCGCAAACCTGGAAATTAATCTTAAAAAAGATGATTATTTCAAAGTAGGTGATATTCAAAAACTTACTGAATCACTAAAAAGAAAACTTTCTGTTAATAGTAAAAGAGATTTCTCTTCAATTATTAATAAAAAATATGACTGGGATGCAATTGCAAAACTTACCTCCAATGTTTATCAGAATACCTGATTTTTATGGTTTTATCCAGATTGTAGTATTGGTACGTCCGTTTGTTGTATTAACTTTTGGCCATGATTCAAGTACCTTTAGCAAAGGATCATATCTCTTTCTTTCTGAATTATCAAGAATAAAAATCCCCCTTTCTTTTAATTTTGGAATTGAATTCAACCCGCAACGCACACGCGCCCTGCCATCAATAAGAATAAAGTCAAAATAATTGTTGTGATATTCCTTTACTTTTTCATAATATTTCCTAAAACTTTCTTTTAATTCAAATTCATCATGTTCATTTAGATAAATATCCAGATCCTCTCGGTTTTCGGGATAATCTTTCTTTTGGAATAAGAAATAATCAACATTATTGATCTTATTTTCCTCTAAATTCCTTTTCACTTTGCGATACCATTCTGAATTATGCTCAATGCTTATGAGTTTTTTAAGTTTCCCGGCAAAATATATAGTACTAAAACCACTTCCGTATTCTAATCCAACCATATTCTTATTTAAAACCTTATTAAAAAACAAAATCGATCCCGGACTTGTCCATGGTGACTTAGGATATAAATAATTAAAAATCTTATAGTGAAGTTTAAGAAATGGTTCAAGGATTATATACTTGAAACTAAATGAATCTGGTTTTTCATTATACTTTTTAATCAGAAATTTATTGGACGTTATTGCTTTTGCGATGCTTAAATAATCATTATTCATTTTCAAGATCCTCAGTTAATAATATTTGTTCTGATGAACGTCTTTTCAAGTTCATTGGCGATAATTGACTTTGTAGAACATCCATGTCCTTTACATGGTTCAATATATAGCACTTTCTTTTGATTTTTAAGTAAATTAAAAAACTTAATGGCTCCCTCTTTTGGTGTTATATCATCATATTCTTCTGTTCTGAGAAATACCGGAACATTGATCATCTCAGCAAAATTTATCATATCAAAATATGATAATGTCTTTTTCAAATCAAAATAATCAAATTGATTGTTTTTTGCTTTATGAAGAAAAATCTTCATTGGCCACTTAGTCTTGTCATAATCAGGAATATCCGTTAAAAAAGGAAAACTAATTACACATAAGCTTACTTTGTTATTTAAAGCTGTTGCTGCAATAGATAAAGCAGCTCCCTGACTTCCTCCGGTTACAATAATTTTTCCATTGCTTTTTTTGTTTTCAGATATAAAATCGATCGATCGAACCGCATCCATAAAAGCTCCCCTGTAAATATATTCCTCTTTATTCTTTATCCCCTCTGTTATATATTCTTTAGGATTTATTTGTTCTGTACTTAATCCCTGACCCCGTATATCTACCAACATATTAACATAACCTTTTTGCTTTAAAAACCAAAAATTTTTAATTTCGTTTCTGTTGGTATTGTTTCTATCCAAACCCGAAAATCTGATCTTTATCGGAAATTTGCCATTATCTACTGGTTCGGACACCCATACATAGAAAAAAACATCCTGAAAAGATCTGATCTTATAGAGACTGATTGTTTTTCCTTCTACAATACTGTCTTTAGATTTTTTCTCAAACTCAACCGGTTTTTTATTCAGTTCTATTACGGTCTGTTCCCAAAACTCATTAAAATCATTTGGTTTTATCTCCTTTTCTTTATTACAGGAGGCTGACAAAACAAAAGCCAGAATAACCAGAAGATCAATAAAATATTTCATCTTAATCTTTTAAAATTTTCTTTAAAAATCAAAGGTATGAATATACTGTACAACTGAACACCATACTGTCTGTTAAGAATACTTTCAGTTAATGAAAAAGTAAGAATTATCAGAAATATTATTCTGGCATATCTGTTTTGCCCTTTAATCTTAAATATTCCGAACAATAAGAATATCAGCATAAATATAATTCCTGTATAACCTGTTGTGATATAAAATTCGAAGAACTGACTGTGAGGGTCATAACCATATAACCCTCCACTATTTTCTTTAAAAAAATATGGATCTTCTTTTGTTTTATAATAATCTCCAACACCTATTCCAAAAAGCTTGTTCTCTGAATTATTTAAGACCTTTATTGCATTGTCCCAAAGCTTTAATCTGGGTGAGTTTTGATAGTCAAAAGTTGTTTTAAACTTTAATTGTAAATTTTTATTGGTTGATACAAATAGAACTGAAAATACTGTAAGAGCAATTAAAAATAAAATGGACTTCTTTTTAGATACATTTTTAACACTATAAAAAATAAGAAGTAAAAAAAGTAATATATAGGCTAGTCGTGAAGTGGAAATTACAATTCCTATTATAAATAAAAAAAGAACAATATATTTTAGTGTTTTATTCTTGATCAATTTAAATTCTATCAAAGAAACAAATGCAATCAACAAGTAAATTCCAAAATAGGGATGTTGGATCGGCGTAATAAAAAAAGTGAAATCTGGTTGAAATAGAATACCTTCATTGATAAATTTGGATGCTTCAAAAAGAGTATATAAAGTAGCAATAAAGGTTAGAATTGTGAAAACAGTAATTCCTTTTTTAATTGTCTTATCATTAATATTTATAAAGATCAATATAAAAGGAATAATCAAAACAGGTAATCGAAGGCGAATTGATCTCATTCCGTTAGCCAGATCTTCAGAATGTAATACTGTAATTATCGTTAATAAAAAAGGGATGATCAATAACAAAAATAAAACGATATTAGACTTTTTAAAATCCAATTGAATTTCATCCTTGATCCATGCTAACAAAAACAAAAAAACACCAATCCCTAAAAGGATATTTGATATTGCAATGGAGAAATAAATTAAGCCTATGTATAGAAAAAGAAATACAATGATTAGTAATTCAAAATTTATATTTTTAGACAGTATGTTTTTCATTTTTGCAACAATTGCTTGTAAATTTCTATAACTCTTGAAATATGAATTTCCTTTTTGAGTTTTTTTTGATAAAACGTATTAATGTTCTGTTTTAATATATCCACATCTTTTTTATCAATTTCTAAAATGCTGTTTTTCGCTTTTTTTAAGTTGGTGAAATCCAATAAAAAACCTGTCTTTTTATGTTGAATAAGATCTTTAAATCCACTATGGTTGGATGCGATTATAGGAGTATTGTATGTAAAAGATTCTATGACAGTCATTGGACAATTCTCATACCATTTAGAAGGTTGGACAACATATTTTGCATTTGCAACATAAGAAAATAATTCTTTTTCGATTTTAGGTCCTAAAAAAGAAATGTTTTTAATATTCACAATTCTACTTTTCAGCTTATCTTCCTGATCTCCAATTCCAATGATGATTAAATTTAATTTCAATTCTTTAAAAATATCCACAAGTTCCAGGACTCCTTTCTCATTGGAAATCCTTCCAAAATACAAATAATAGTTATCTTTATTTGTGTTTATTCCCTCAATTATTTCAGTAAAGTTAGGGATAATGTCAATAGCTAAATTTCTAATTCTTTTTTTAATTAGATTGGATAAAAATCTGCTTGGTGAGATAAACCGGTCAATATATTTCTCATAATATTTAAAGGTATGATAATAATAACTCTCTGAAACTCCTATTACACTTTTAAAAAAAGAACCATCAAAACATTTATCATTAATACAATTTAAGAAACTACCCGAAACACATTTGGTACAAGTAGTGTTTTTTTGAAAATTATATAACCTATGATAAGGACAAACTAACTGACTGTCATGAATAGTTTGTACTATTTTTATACCTCTTTTTTTGATCTCTGGTAAAATACTTGGTGTGAGTTGAAAATTATAATTGTGAAGGTGAACTATGTCCGGTTTGAAATGATCAAGAATCTTTGAAACTCGTTTTTTATTGTCAAATGAATAAATTGTTCTTGGTGTGTTGAATATGATCTTAAAAAGAGATCTTTCTTGATAAGAAACATTTTTTGCAAACGATTGATAGGTATCCTTTACAATATTCTTTTCATCTTCCATTCCCCAAAATTCAATATCAATTCCATTTTCATTCAACGCCTTTGATAGCTGAAACATATAGGTTTCTGCACCTCCCTTTGGATATAAGAACTTATTTATTTGTAGTACTTTCATAAAACTTCACAAATATTAAAAATGTAATCAATATTCCTACTTCAATTATTGGAAAAACAATATAATAAGTACTCAGATTATCTGATTTCAAAAACTGGTAAATCCCAATTTTAATCATTAAAAAAATAAATAATATTAAAAAGTTAACCTTTACCTGGTCATTATAATTGTTCTTTGTAATTAAATAATAATTAAGCACTGAAGGTAATAAAGCTAGAATAATAAAATTCAATACAAGATAACCATTAAAATATTCTACCGGAAATAAATATAAATAAACATATTTTGATATAAATTCAACAAAAACAATTATGATTATCAAAACCGGTATTAAATATTTAATTATATAGTTTCTGCTCTTCATCAAAATCAAAAAATATGAAGTTATTACCGTAAAGAAAAACAACTGTGCAACCTGATATATATTTAAAGCAGAAGAAAAGATAGCAAGATCAGTTTTAGTTCCAAACTTTTCTATAAAGATGATGTCAATTCTTCCAATACCAACTATCATTAAATAATACAGAAGATAATATTTTGATTCCTTTAATGATCGTTTGACTGGTAAGAATAAATTATTTAGATCAGCAATGATAAATTTAAGCTTAAAATGCCTCTCAAGCCTGATATAATTGATTATAAAAGCCAATGATCCAGCCAAGAGATAAAATAATAAGATCTGATATAATTCCCAGTTTATAAGATCAACCGTAGAATAAATCATTAGTAAAAAGATCAGTCTGATCAGGGGTTCAGTTATAATTGCAACAATATCAACATCCGAAAAACCACTCCCTCTAGAAAACATTTTTATCAGGGATGATGCAGATGAAAAAGCAACAATAAAAGATAATATCACTAGTATTCTTAACAGATCAGGCTTTTTAAAAACAAAAAAGATCAGTAATAAAAAAATTATTAAGAAGGATAAGATCACTTTTGCTGAAAACAACATATTTACATTATCAATCTCTTTTTTTAAACTTTTATTATAAATCAGATTGGTTATCCCTCCATCCATCAATACGGATGCCCATAAAACAATGGCAAGAACATAGGAATAAACTGCAAAATCCTCTATGGAAAGAATTCGTATCAATAACAAAATATTGATAAAGGAAATCCCTTTTGACAAAACCTCAATAAAAGGAATTGAAAATGATGTATCAAATATTTTATTACTAGGTAACTTCATTATGACTTTTATATGAGTTTATCAATAAACCAAATAAAATAAACATTACAACAGCTCTGTTCTGTGTAAAGATAGCATCAGATGAGCTATCGATCAATAACAATAATATTCCCATTAAGGAAACATACATAAATTGCTTTTGCTTTAGATCTATACTTTGTTTAAGATTAATAACAAAAAGCATTATGTATTTATATATGACCACCATAAAGGTCGCAAGTCCGAAATATCCAAACTGACCTAAAACCATTGGCCAAAACTGATCTGTAATAAAACCCCAATATATTTTTGAAATTCCATATACATGATCTATTCCATAAAATTCATAGACCCATGAATAATATTTACCAGAGAAATAAGAAGAATAAGTGCCAAAACCTGTTCCAAAGGGAAAGAAGTCATTTCCTATTTTTATACTATTCACCAATATTACAGATCTTGACCATCCAGAATCAATTGAAAAATACATCATTAGCTGATCTTTAAATATAAATGCTATTAGCAACATAAAAAATCCAAAGACAATTAAAAGTGTTTTTCGTGGTATTTTCATCAATTTTTTACCAAAGAACATAATGATTATCGCAATAAAATAAAATGCAAAGAATTTTACTCTTAAAGAGAATAAACCAAATGATAAAATAAAAAGTAAAAACCATTTTTTACTCTTATAATTCTTTAAGAAAAGTACAAGAAAAATAAAAGAGAATGCAAAACTGAAACGGGAAGTATGGGTAAAGAATAATTGAAATGATTTTATTCCATATCTGGTATATTGTGGATAAATCTTAAAAATAATATCCAATACCAAAAAAATAACAAGAATGTAAAATGCAATTTTTGAATATTTTAAAAGGGTATTTAATACTCTTTCTGAATCTATATTATTAGATAAAACTCTAATCCCAAAATATGCAACAAAGGCTTTAAAAAAATTAATGAAATCTCCAATTATTGCAATCTTATTTGTAAAATGTCCCAATTTGTATGAATGATAGTTGGATAGTATTCCAATAATTGCAATAAATAATAATAAAACTGAAATATAAATTTCACTCTTAAATAATTTTATTCGTTGATTGAATAAGGAGACTATAATAATAACTGATATTGAGAAAAAGGCAATCAATTCATCATAAAAACCAATTATATTATTAAAGGCATCATAGAAGAAAACCAATAGAAGAATTGAAAGAACAATGAATGTTTCTAAAATCTTACTATAATTATATGTTTTCCTCATCTAATTGTATAATTCTTTTACCTTATCATTAAACACATTGATCCATTTTTTTGAACTGATATCGGGAAGATCTTTATATAATTTTGATCTTTCAATAGATTTCAGATTATCCAGAAGGTGGTACAATTCATTTAAATCATTAAATAAAAAAGGTTTAAAGGTTATATAATCCATCTCGGTACCATCGGCTCCTTTTGTACATGCAACCGGCAAACCAAAAAGGTGTGATTGTACAATAGCAAGACCTCCGTCTCCCGGTAAAACAAAAAGATCGCTTTTAAAATAATAGAATTTCAATACTTCCTTATCATAAATTGGACCTAAAAATGAGATTTCTTTATTTAATAATGTGTATTCTTTTAATGTGTTTATATAATTTCCATCCCCAATAATATTTAAAGAAAACCTTTTGTTTTTTTTATTTAGAAGTAATATTAAATCTATTAACTCTTTTAATTTTTTCCTTTCTTCAATTGCACCAACAAACAATAATTTTATATTATGTTTATCAAAAGTATACCCTTGTATGCTCTTAACTATTTCGTCATTAATATTTTCAAAATATGATGTATTGATCGTATTTAGATTTACAAATGCATTTTTGGCACCCATGTTTTGCTCTAAATATGATTTCGCTAAACTAGAATAAGACATTTGTGCATCCGATAATTGTACAAGTGGAATATTCACAAAATCAATTATTTTCCTTTTTAAACTTCTTTTATTTAATGAATAGCCTGCATCCCAAAAAATGATTTTCTTTTTTAATATTTTTGCATATGGAAGCAAGTAACTGTTATTTAATATATTGGTAGTCCCCTCAAAAACAATAAGATCATATTCTCTTATATATTTTATTGCTTTTGGATAAATAAATAAACTTGTTGAACGAGTTTCTCCTTTATAATTTAATTTTATTGATGGTAAAATATAAATTGAAATATTTTTATACTCCTTTAGTGCTGAGAATGCATCCGCAATCTTTAGCGAACCTGTTTGAGTTCCTTTTGAAGAAATAATTCCTACCTGCTGAAATGAATTAGAAAATTCTTTAATTAAATTTAATCTATAATCTGTTATTACTCTTTGAACAAATAGTATTTTTAATTTGCTGATAATCATTAAGCAATAATTTAATATTAAAAAAGACCATGATTATTTGTACGCATTCAAATACTTGTTTAATTGGCCTAACAATATCCAAAGCAACATCAAACCACCAAATAATATAGCAAGTTGAAAATATTTTTTATGTGTGATATTTTTATCTGGCACCCCAACCTGATCAAAATTAGAAATAATATTAACTACATTTTTTTTTCTAACCAAATCTTCATTTGTCCATGAAATATTGTTTAATAATTCATTGGATGTTTCAAATAATTTAATGTCATTTTCATCTTTTTTTGAATCACTTTTTGAAATTTCAATTGTTGATGAATTGGTTAGTTTTTCAGCTTCTTTGATAGAAACTTCTTTATAGGTTTTTCGCAAACTATCAATTTGTATTAAATTATTATTTAAAATATCTAGTTTTTGATTGAGTTCCTTTAGTTTAATGTCTCTTTTATTTTTAAAATAATCATTTTCAACCAAATTGATTATTCCAGAAGTTAATTTGGTAAATATATTGTTTGATTCGGACTCAACTTCAATTTGATGATAACGAAAATCATATTCATCTACTCTCTTTTTAAAATCTTCAAATTTAAAATTCCTTGTATAAATTGAATCTGTTTCTTTAAGATATTCATCGTAAGCATTATAAAGATTTCGTTCCGGTTGGTAAGCAGATACTCCTAGCCTAGATATTTTTGCAGCTTCTATTGCCTTAATATTTAAAACCTGAGCCAATGAAATTGAATCCTTTTTCTTAACCAGATTATTTAAATAATCAATCTGTTTATACAGCTGCATTCCACTACCATAACTTGTTTCCACTACCATATCTGAAACATATGATTTTGTTCCAATTTTATGAATAATTAAGCCCACAATAAAACCTATCAATAGGGCCAAACCTAATTTTATTGCATGGTTTTTTAAAAAGATTAAAAGCAATATAAAATAGTGGAAAATTGAAATGAAAAATTGAAGAATTACATTCAAAAGATTACTAATTCCTTTACCAATTACTTTAAATAGATTTCCTAAATCTACTTCTTCTTCTTGCGGAGGTAGTTTTTTATCAGTCATTATGATTTTAAATTAGTATAACAAATATAAAAATCAAAAGTTTTATAATATTTGTTCTAATATTTTTTGTGTGATTAAATAGGTTGGTTTAACTCCCGTTGTTCCTAAACCTCCTGATGCTAAAGTGCTTCCTGTTTCTAAGGGGTTATCAGATGCGTAATACGCATATCTAACTTTTACTTTTTTACTGATATTGCCTCTTATTTTTGATGCAGATTGTATAGCTTTTTGATAATGTGCGCCTTCCATTTCTAACCCTATTACTTTCCATGTTGATTCGTGGAAAAAATCTAATAGGTCCTTGTTTTGGAGTGAAGTTCCTAAAACAGTAACCATCGCTCCTTTGTAAGCATTTAAACCCAAATCTTTAAGGTCATCTTTTTTTAGATCATTTTTAAAAGGATAATTATCTGCAGTTCCCTCAAAAATATGTGCAGTTGGTATCATAATATCTCCTTTACCTCCTTTTAGTATTCCTGCTTTTCCCATAATTGATATTGATTCTATATCAAAATATATTCTTTCTTTATCTTCTGTAATGAATGGTTTTAAAAGTTCATCCATGGTTTCATAAGCTTGTTCACCAAAAGCGTAATCCATAACAATTAGTACGGGTCTTTCAGAATCTTCATTTGTAATATCATACATTGTTTTTTCAAAATCAATTTTTTGAGTGTCAATTATTTGTACATTAATATTTGTGCCCGAAGAATCTTTTAGATATGTTAAACCAATTTTTGATGCTTTTTGTTTAACTTTTTTACGCAAAGCCCCGTTACTGTCTATGCTCAATAATTCAAATAGAGCAATATCCTTATGCTCTTTGCTTTCATTTGGTAAAGCTATTGGTGCATACAATGAATTCATTACACTATGCATATTTGCACTTATGATATGAATTGGTCTTTTTGATAATCCTTTTTCTATAAGTGTGTTCTTAATATTTGTAGCCCAAATATCACCGTAAATATGGTGACCAATTCTTTCTCTTAAAACCGGGCTAAATGTTATTGTGTGTTTTTTATCATATAAAATTTCATTTAAAGCCAGTTTTCCCATCCAATAAATAATTTCAAAAAAACGATTTGGATTTTGATTGGTTGAGAAATTTTTATACGCTTCCTGAATATCTTGAAATGTTCTCCCTAAAATACTTGATATATATGAAAATAGAACTTCTCTATCATTATGCGTCAGTTTTTTATTTTGAAGCACTATTTTTTCTAAAAAAGTCCATTCTCTGGTCAATTCTTCATCTTCAGTTACTAAAACTTTTTTAGCGATCTTTTCAGATTCAATATATAAAAATGTTAAATGTGTTAATACATCATAAATATCAGATCTCCCTCTTGTTATTTCAATATTCATTTGATCTTTATCAATTCTATAACAATTTCGCCTTCTCTTTGCAGGGATAATAGCTTTAAAGTGCGAATTAGAAAACCCTTCTTCTGCCGTTAAACTGATAAATCTACATTCTGCAATTCCTTCGGGTAACCTGTCAATTACGTATAAAAGTCCTTCTATTTCCGCTTTTTCATCTGCAATCGAACCATAAATTTCTGGACGAAGCGTTAATAGAGCTTCTCTTAAAGTCTTACCGGAAACACCCATGGGTTTATAAAATCCACGATTAAATAAGTGTCGCATGGTAATGTAAAGGCGCTCAATTGCATTAGAGGACTCTTGAGCTTTAGTTCGTATTATCTCATTCATAATAATCTATTGTAATATATTTTTATATTGTTCTTCGTTATTTAAAACCTTTACGGCTTCTAAAATAAATTTGCTGTTATAAATATGATTGATATATTCTCCTTTCTTAAAATAGTACCTGTTTAATATTTCGTCACTTAAATGTTCGCTGATATCAACTTTATTCAAACTTAATTCCTGAATTTTATCTTGTTCTAATTGTTGAATTAATTTTTTATAATCTGATTCAATATTCGATTTATAATTTTCTTCATCAGCCGACTCGTAGCCTGCTTTAAATAACTTTTCTGTTTTGGTCTTAAACAATGATGGTTTATTTTTAAGATAGTTTACAAAATTTTGATATTCTGATTCATCAAAATTAAAATCTCTAGGTTTATCAATGTTGGGATGATCATAATAATAATCTGTCGCAAAATTAAATATAACATCCGAATTATATAATGCTTTTGTTGCATTTGTTGTTACAGGTTTTTCTAACTTAACATCGGGCTCTATACCTCCACCATCATAAACTGTTCTTCCGTTTTTTGTTTTAAAAGCATTGCGTTGCTTATTTGAATACTTAGGGATATCATTATTTATTCTATGAGTATAATCCAATTCCTGAATATTTCTACCACTTGGTGTATAATATTTTGATATCGTTAATTTAAGTTTTGTACCATAGGGTAGATTTCTATATCGCTGAACCAATCCTTTACCAAAAGATCTTTCCCCTAAAATAACAGCTCTGTCAAGATCTTGTAGTGAGCCTGCTACAATTTCTGATGCAGAGGCAGACATATTATCTATTAGAACCACGATTGGAATATCGAGGTCAATTGGTTCCTTTTTAGTTTTATAGGTTTCACTCCACTTTTTTAATTTTGCTTTGGTTGTAACAACCACTTCATTTTTTGGAATAAAAAAATTTGTGATCTCTATTGCTTCATTTAATAAACCACCAAGATTACCTCGTAGATCAAAGATAAGTTTTTCCATTCCTTGAGATTTAAGATCTAAAAAGGCATTTTTCACAGATGTTGATGCTTTACCGTTAAATTTTATAAATGATATATAACCAACCTTTTCATCAATCATTTGATAATGCGGTACAGGATCAATTTCGATTTTTTCCCGTTGAACTTTAAAATCTATTGTCTTTTGCTGCCTTAATATTTGTAAAACAGCACTGGTTTCTTCGGCACCTTTTAAGAGGGATGAAATTTCTTTCCTATTGTTTTCTTTTACAATGACATCATTTATTTTTATAATCTCATCTCCAACTTTAATTCCTGCTTTTTCTGCGGGCATATCTTTATAAAGTTCAACAATAATTAATTTATTATCCATCAATCTAGTTGCTGCTCCTATACCACTATATTCGCCATTTGAAACTATTTTCACATCCTCAACACCCTGTTCATCATAATATTTAGTATAAGGATCTAAATCCTTTAACATATTATCAATGGCATTTTCAGTTAGACTTGCAGGATTTGTTTCATCAATATAATACAAATTGAGTTCTTTAAATAATGATGTATAGATCTCAATCTGTTTAGCAACTTCAAAATAATCCGTTTTAAACGCAAACATAACCAAGATCACACTCAGTAATAAAGTTATAACTCCCGTTTTTTTAAGCTTCTTCATTTGATACTGGTTTTTTAAAATTAACTTTTTTAAGAAATAGCTGTAAAACTTGCTGCATTTTTTTCTCTAAAAGAGCATAATTTTCTTCCTTTTTTCCTACATATATAAACATATATATGTGTTTTTTAGTATGTTCCGATTCGTAAATTAACTGTTTATTTTTTCTATAAACTTCTCTTAATAATCTTTTAATCCTATTTCTATCAACCGCTTTATTAAAATTTCGTTTAGGAACTGATACTCCTGCTTGAATTTTATACGGCGAATCATGTTCTATTTGTAAATAAATTAGTTTAATAGGATATGCGCTAATTGCCTTGCCTTTTACAAACAATTTATCTATAAATTTCTTTTTTTTTAATTTTTCTTCCCTTTTAAATGTGTTTCGCATTATTGCAAAAATATCAAATTAAAATTATCTGATTAAATCTTTTGTTTACATCAGGTCAATAATTGTAAATTTGTTTATTAATTACTTATAAAAACATTATGGCTCAGGATTTGTATCAAGCACCCGATTATTTTCATTTAGATGACCTACTTACTGATGAACACAAACTAATTCGCGATGCTGCTCGTGAATGGATAAAACGCGAAGTTACGCCAATTATTGAAGATGCTGCTCAAAAAGCAAAATTTCCAAAACAAATTATCAATGGTTTAGCAAAAATTGGTGCTTTTGGTTCTTTTATCCCTGAAGAATACGGAGGTTCAGGTTTGGATCAAATTTCATATGGAATTATCATGCAAGAAATTGAAAGGGGAGACTCTGGGGTAAGATCAACAGCATCAGTTCAATCTTCTTTAGTAATGTACCCTATTTGGAAGTTTGGTTCTGAAGAACAAAAACAAAAATACTTACCAAAGCTTGCAAGTGGTGAGTTGATGGGTTGTTTTGGTTTAACTGAACCTAATCACGGTTCGAATCCCAGTGGAATGGAAACTAAATTTAAAGATATGGGCGACCATTATTTATTGAGTGGTGCAAAATTATGGATCTCAAATTCTCCTTTTGCCGATATTGCTGTAGTTTGGGCAAAAAACGAAAAAGGTAGGATTCACGGTTTGATAGTTGAACGAGGTATGAAAGGTTTCTCTACACCCGAAACGCATCATAAATGGTCATTACGTGCTTCAGCAACAGGTGAGTTGATCTTCGATAATGTTAAAATTCCAAAAGAAAATCTATTACTAGGTAAAAGTGGCTTGGGAGCTCCTTTAATGTGTTTAGATTCTGCTCGTTACGGAATTGCCTGGGGTGCTATTGGTGCTGCAATGGACTGTTATAGCACAGCTTTGCGGTATGCCAAAGAAAGAACTCAGTTTGATAAACCTATTGCTGCTTTTCAATTGCAACAAAAAAAATTAGCTGAGATGATCACCGAAATTACAAAAGCGCAATTTTTAACTTGGCGTTTGGGGGTTTTACGTGATGAGGGCAAAGCTACTTCAGCTCAAATTTCTATGGCAAAACGCAATAATGTTGAAATGGCTTTAAATATTGCACGAGAATCCCGGCAGATTTTAGGCGCTATGGGAATTACGGGTGATTACTCGATCATGCGTCATATGATGAACCTTGAATCAGTAATTACTTATGAAGGAACTCATGATATCCATTTGTTGATAACTGGTATGGATATTACCGGAATATCCGCTTTTATATAAAGTTTAATCTATCAATTTGAAGTACGCACAAACTGGAAAATGATCGCTAAAGCCACCTATATAGCGATTACCTGAAAATGTTCGCAAAGGAGTTCCTTTGGTTTTTCCATATTTTTCCTGTAAAAAATACGCATTGAATATTTCAGCATTTTCAAAGAATAATTTTTCTTTTTCTAAAAAATTAATGCTCATAATTATTTGATCAAGCATATACCATTTTTTATTATGAAAAATG
>JAUWUU010000146.1 GCA_030617765.1 Flavobacteriia bacterium
TTCAGAAAAAAAAGATTCATCTTCACCTAAAGACTGAGCATTTGAATTGAAAACAAAAAACATAATCAAGGTCAATAATAAAATATTATCTAACCTTGATTTGTTTTTATAATTTGTAGAAAATATATTCAATCTCAAAAATTTTTAAGAGCACAAATATACAATACTTGTTTAATTGAATATTCAGAAATGTTTAGATTATTTAAAATAAAAATGAGAGGAACAAACCTCTCATTTTTCAAAATTCAACTCTTCAACCAAATTATCTCGTAAACAGCATTTCTCTATATTTGGTCAATGGCCAAAGTTCATCATCTATCATCATTTCCAATTTATCACAATGATATCTTATTTCATCAAAATAAGGTTTTACTTTATCACAGTAAGCATTGGCTTTTTCTTCCGAATCTTCCATAATATTTGCTTTTTTTCGTTCATCAACCATTAAAGTAACTTTGTTATTTATACCAGAAATATGATTTGAAATATTCTTAATTAGATCCATTTGATCTTTAGCAATTGATTCAAAATCTGTACTAAAAACATTTTTCAGACCGGTAACATTTTTAATAAGTTTATTTTGATAGTTTACTGCTGTAGGAATAATATGATTTAAAGCGATATCACCCAAAACCCTACCTTCTATTTGAATTTTCATAGCATATTCTTCCAACTCGATTTCATGTCGTGCTATAATTTCCTTTTCATTCATAACTTCTAACTCTTTATAAAGATCAATAGCTTTTTTACCCACTTTAGGTCTAATTGCTTCGGGCGTAGATTTATGATTACTTAAGCCTCTTTTAGCTGCTTCTATTTCCCATTCTATACCATAGCCATTTCCTTCAAATAGAATATCTTTAGATTCTTTGATGTATTCACGTAGCACATTAAAAATGGCCTCATCTTTTTTCAAATCTTTATTGGCAATTAGTTTATCAACCGCAATTTTAAACTCTTTTAATTGTTTTGCCATAATAGTATTTAGAACTGTCATTGGGTTTGCACAATTTGCCTGAGAACCAACTGCTCTAAACTCAAATTTATTCCCTGTAAAAGCAAAAGGTGAGGTTCTGTTTCTATCTGTATTATCTAATAAAATTTCAGGAATCTTTCCAACTACGTTTAGTTTTAAATCGGTTTTCTCTTCCGGAGATAATTTTCCATCAGTTACGTTTTCCAATTCCTTAAGAACATTTGTAAGTTGTTTACCAATAAAAATAGAAATAATTGCAGGTGGCGCTTCATTTGCACCTAAACGATGATCATTATTTGCTGAAGCAATACCTGCCCGCATTAACTCTTCATATACATGAATTGCTTTTATCGTATTAACGAAAAAAGTTAAAAATTGTAAATTACGCATTGGTGTTTTTCCCGGACTCAATAAATTTACACCAGTATCTGTTGCTAATGACCAGTTATTGTGTTTACCCGAACCATTGATTCCGGCAAAAGGTTTTTCATGAAATAAAACTCTAAAATTATGTTTAGATGCAACTTTGGTCATGATATCCATTATCAATGAATTATGGTCAACTGCCAAATTGGTTTCTTCATACATTGGAGCCAATTCAAATTGATTTGGAGCAACTTCATTATGACGTGTTGTTACAGGAATACCTAATAACATACTCTCATATTCTAACTCTCTCATAAAACTTAAAGTTCTTCTGGGAATACTACCAAAATAATGATCATCTAGCTGTTGTCCCTTAGCAGGTGCATGACCTAATAAGGTTCTACCTGTCATTATAATATCAGGTCTGGTGGCAACCAAAGCTTTATCTATTAAAAAATACTCTTGTTCCCAACCCAAATTTGCGTTTACTTTTGTAACATTTTTATCAAAATATTTAGCTACTGCAGTTGCGTGCTTATCAATAGCTTGAAGCGCTCTTAAAAGTGGGGTTTTATTATCTAATGCTTCTCCAGTATAGGATACGAAAATTGTTGGAATACATAAAGTTGTGCCATAAATAAATGCTGGTGAAGTTGGATCCCAGGCTGTATAACCACGGGCTTCAAAAGTATTTCTAATTCCACCACTTGGAAAACTTGATGCATCTGGTTCTTGCTGTACTAATTGACTTCCTCCAAAGCTTTCAATTGCACTCCCTTCACCAATAGGTTCAAAAAATGAATCGTGTTTTTCGGCTGTTCCTCCTGTTAAAGGCTGAAACCAATGTGTGTAATGTGTTACATTTTTTTTAAGTGCCCAATCTTTCATAGAACTTGCTACCTGATCTGCAATATTTCTATCAATCTTTACACCTTTATTCATTGCGCTCATAACACCTTTGTAGGCATCTTTTGTTAAATACTGGCGCATAGTTTTTTCATTAAAAACATTTTTACCAAATGTAACAGAACGGTTCGTTGTTTCTTCAAATGGAAGTGGTTCACGATTTAAAGTTTCTTTTAAAGCATGAAATCGAAAAGTTGTCATATCTATTTTTTTAAATTATTTCCTACAAAAATATAATTTTTTATAGAATACCAATGCGATACCCTTATTTTTTTAGGGTAGTTCTGATATTTTTATTGTAAATACAATATTATACCCTATATTTTTAATAGTTAATAAAATATATTTGTAAAATGTATGGGTCTTGTAAATTATAACATCAGGGTTATAAAAACGGAGTAAGCTATTAAAAGAATCAAGCCTTCTTTCCAACTAAGCTTCATCCGTACAGGCGCAAAAACCAATGGAAAGATCATAATAGCGAAAACCAACATCCAAATAATGTCATTTGAGAGTAATTCTGGATCACTAACTCTTATTGGTGTAACCATTGATGTTATTCCTAAAACAGCTAAAATATTAAACACATTTGAGCCCAATAAATTTCCAAGTGAGATCGCTTTTTCCTTTTTCATAACTGCAATTATTGATGCCGCTAATTCGGGCACACTGGTACCTATTGAAATAATTGTTACACCAATAATTCTTTCGCTAACTCCAAATTGATTTGCTAAATTTACTGCTCCTTTAATTAACAACTCAGAACCTCCCCATAAACCAACTCCACCAATCACTAAAAAAATAAGCGTTAAATACATGGGCAATTCAACATCATCCTCAGGCATTTCGTCAACAACAGCCGGTTTTTGTATTTTTAACAAATAAACTAAAAAAACTATCAGTAATAAAAACATTATTAAACCTTCATATCGTTGTAAAACTCCATCAAATACTATAAATAAATAAAAGATTATTGAAGCTAACATCATTACAGGCCAGTCTGTTTTATAGAAACTTTTTTCTACAGTAATCGTTGATAAAATAGTTACCACACCTAATACCAATCCTAAATTTGCAATATTTGAACCAATCACATTTCCCAAAGCAATATCAGCATGCCCTTCTAAAGCTGAATTTAAACTAACGAGTAATTCAGGCATCGAAGTAGCAAAGGACACTACTGTCATTCCTATTACAATTTTAGGTATTTGTAATCGTAAAGACAATGCAACAGCTGCTTTCAATAACCAATTACCTCCTAAGATCAGGAAAACAAATCCGGAAAGTAAAAAAATGAAATCCATGTTTGGTTTTTTACAAATATATATGAAATAAATATGAAGATAGTTTTAAAAATAAAAAACAAAAAAATATTAAAAATTTGTTAAATAACTGTTTTTGTAGTTTAATAACTATATTTATAGTTTACATTTGTTGTTCAAATAATAAAAGTAAACCTCAGGGCATGCCCTGAACCCAATAATAAGAATCGATCCAAGGGTCGAGATATTAAACTAAGATCCCGCTTAATGCTGAAATAAATTAAGCACAAGTGGCGGGATTAGCCTGCCACGCCGGCAAGGCGGGTTCAACTAGCTATTTTGAATACACCATATGGACTTTTCAAAATAAAGTTTCACTAATAAAACTTATGGAAAAACTTACCAATAAAGAAGAAGAGATTTTACAAGTTCTATGGCAACTAAAAAAAGCTTTTGTAAAAGAAGTAATAGCAGAATTACCTAATCCAAAACCTCATTATAATACAATTTCTACTGTTATTAGAAATATGGAAGAAAAAGGTTTTGTAAAACATATTTCTTTTGGGAAAACACATCAATATTATCCTGAAATCACCAAAGAAGAATACCGCAAAAAATATATGCAAAAAACCATTAAAAATTATTTTGAAAATTCTTATACGAATGTTGTTTCCTTTTTTGCAAAGGAGGAAAAGATAAGCATTGATGAGTTAAAAAAGATCATTGCCAGCATTGAAGATAACTCAAAAAAATAACTATGGAATATTTATTAAAATCATCAGCAATTCTAATTATCTTTTATTCTTTTTACAAATTTTTTCTACAAAAAGAAACCTTCTTTCAGCCTATCAGAATTTACTTACAAATCGGTTTTATAACTGCATTGACCATCCCTTTGATTATTATTCCAAAGTATGTGTATGTAGATACTTTTTCAATTTCAGATAATCTATTACAAGCACAGAATAATCAGATAATCACAAATACAGCAATAAACCTAAATCAAATATTGGCTTATTTATATTTAACTGGTGTTATATTTTTTACTATTCGTTTATTAATACAATTGAGTTCAGTGATTTGGTTTATTTATTCACAACAAAAAATAAAACAAGGAAAATATTATTTGATTAAAACCCATAGAAATATAGCCCCATTTTCTTTTTTCAATTATATAGTTTATAATGATAATAATTATGATCAAACCGAATTATTACAAATTCTAACCCATGAAAAAGCACATTCAAATCAATTACACAGTATAGATATCGTCTTATCTAATTTAATTACTACTGTATTTTGGTTTAATCCCTTTGCTTGGTTGTATAAAAAGGTAGTCCAAAATAATTTAGAATATATTGCTGATGAGCATGCTCAATATTTCAGTAAAGAAAAACAAAATTACCAATACTTATTATTAAAGACCTCATTACCAAATTATCAATTGGTATTAACAAATAATTTTTACAATTCATTAATTA